>NZ_JAAHHG010000641.1 GCF_010692555.1 Okeania sp. SIO3B5
GACACCATAATACCCTGCCGCCTATGCATGGCGTGACATATTTTTTCATACCTTATCAAACTTTACTGACTATATATTAGAACTTATAGAAAGGTTTGACAAGGTTTTTGGGAAACTATTACTGCTCCAAGGGTCAAATCCTCAAAGTCAACTACTCTCGAAATATTTGCAGCTTTTGCAGGAGCAACAAAAACTCCTAATACTATTGCTACAGAAAAAATTAAAACAGACTTGAAATCTTTGATATTCATCGTTAGCTCACATTTAAATAGTTTTTACCCACTGTTTTTATTTTTGCCTAAAGTAGCAAATCTTAGTACACAATACTTACATATTCTCTAAAATAGCAAGCGTTTATTCATAACTTCACTGAATCTTTAAAAAACACACATAAAATCCTCCTAAACTTCACAGAATCTTCATAAAACTTCCCTTCAATACCATAAATATTTCCTCAATGCCAACTATTTATGTTATGTGTAACTTTACCGAAAAATTGTGGTTTAAAGCCTCCCCTTTTAAGGGGATAATAAAGAAAAATTTTCATGAATTTGTCAATCCTCTTCTTTCAAGGAGAGGTAATTATTCATTATTCATTATTCATTATTCATTATTCATTGTTGAACGAATCTTTAAAATCAAGAGAAAAATTCAAAGGAGGAATATTTTTTTATGACCAAACTCACATATAGCGCCGATCAGGTACGCCCGTATACAGTTATCTTTTTCTTCCCAAAAACCTAGAATTTTGTACCTCCAGCTTTTTAGGAATTGCTATATCAGCGATCGCCTTTTTGAGAAATAGGGCATTACATTAGAGATAACTGCTTAGTTATTTTTGCCTATTGACTTTGTTGCTAAAAAAAGCTAATTTTTTGAAAATTATTTAGATAATAAATTTGATTACAAAATATAAAAACTAAGACGTTATAGTTATGAAAGTACAGTATGCAACTACAACAGAAGCAGCATTTCTGCTGAATATTTCCACAGGTAGATTAAGAACTCTACTGAATCAAAACCGTGTTAGAGGTGCTCAAAAAATCAAAAGACTTTGGATGATTCCATTAAATAAACGGGGAATGCCAGAAATTGCACCAGGTCGTCGCGGTCCTGAAGGTACTTGGAACAAAAATCAACGCACAGGCAATACCTTTATTCATGTTCTGCGAAAGACCATTGACTATAACCGAGACAATGGAACTTCTCATCCAGTAGTTGCCGTAAAAGTAGGAGATAAAAAAAATTATTGCCACGCTCTGAAAATTAACGGACCTTGCCAAATCGTTTATCAACCTCATCAACCCAATAGAAGTCAAGCCGGGGGAGCTCGTCTGTGGATAGAAGTAGAACCACAACATATAGTGGAGCGAGTATACTTCAGTGATGGAGATTATGGTCCACCACCGGAAGTAGTTGAGCAGCGGACAAAAAGTAAGAAGTCAAAAAAGAAAGGAAACAACAGAACATTGAGATAAATAATTTGCTTCAAAGGGAGCATTTATACAGTATAAGAATTATTCCTTTAGTATCTCCAAGAATTCAAATCTTGTGCGAGACAAATTTGTGGTTATCTAGAAAATACTGAGCAACCTACTGATATTTGTAGTACTTTATTCTCGGACAAATTGAGGTGCAGAATCTGAGTTAAAACTCAGACAACGCCAGATTTTTTGCTTTTTCAGTCCTTCCTTATGCTATACCACCTCAGTTCAAAAAACTAAGAGACTCTCAGTTAGTTGCTCACCCACTATTAGGAAAGTAACAAACTGAGAGTCCCAAAGTTCTAGAATTAAAGAAGTTTTAAAGCAAGAGTTTTATAATCTTGCCTAAATCCCTATTTTCTAGGACAAGGAGTTGATTGCATAGTCGAGGAGAGTAGTGTACTCAGTCAATGCTTGAGCAGACATATCGCGAGGAGCGCAACCACGGTTACGAATAAAAGTTAAAGCTTCAACATAAGGTGCAGTAGGTAAGCTGAGAGCCCGATAAACTTCACGTTGACCAGCAATTCCCCACTCATCAAGAGGACCAGTTCCACCAACAACTAAGCAATAGTTGATCAAGCGCATATAGTGCTTGATATCGCGGAGGCACTTCTCCTTAAAAACTGGTGTTGAATTCGCTTCGCCAGGGTTGTTTAAGTAACCATACTTACTGATGCAAGCATTATAACCTTCCTGAGCAACTGCATCAAGATTGCCTCCTAGCTTTTCAGCAGCTTCTAGACGAGCTGCTGCACGCTGGATAGAACCTTGTACGGATTCTAGATCGGAGCTGCTAGGAAAACGACCTGCTGCATCAGCAGCGGAAACTACTGTAGTAATAACTGATTTCATAATTGAGTTTTTCTCCTACTCTGAAAATAGATTGGGTAAAATGTTAATTTCGTTGACTTCAATGACTCAAAACTAGGTGATATTAACTGATAGCAGCAATAACTGCATCAAAATAGCCAGAGCACTCAGATACTAAACTAGCACAAGCTCCTTCTTGTTCAGTAACACTCATCTTACGTTGAGAAGCTGTATTGCTGATGAAAGCAACAGCTGCTGCTTTCATAATTCCCACTGCACGACCCGCAGATTGAGTAGGAACCCCTAAAGCAATGTAAGTTTCTTTCAGACCATTTAAGCAACGGTCGTTCAGGATGGAAGCATCGCCAGCTAGTAGTGCATAGGTAACATAGCGGAGGATGATTTCACCATCACGCAAGCAAGCAGCCATACGACGGTTAGTATAGCAGTTACCACCAGCTTGGATTAATCCGTTGTTTTCGCAGATCATACCAGCGACAGCATCAGATACAATGCAGCTTGCGTTGCTAGCAATAAAGTTCACTGCATCAAGACGTTTGTTGCCATCAGCAATGAATGTTTTTAGGCCAGCTAATTCTGCTGCACCAATAGGAGCAGTTTTTGTATCTGCTGTAACTACAGCTTTTGAAAAAGCATCTAACATTGAGTTCTCCTTAAAAATTTATTTTTTGTAACTCTTAGTATCAAAGTTTCTAACAAGAGGGTTTGTTTTGTCTCGCTTTCTGAGTAAGAAAGTAATAATTCGTAAACAAGTAAACATTTATTAAGATTTTCTAGCCAATGGAGTGTCAAGAACATAAGATAAAAACCAAACATTTATCTAAATGTTGGCATTTATACCTGCGGGAGAGCGCGGGTATAAATGCCAATCAATAAGAGCGGTTTTACAGATAATCTGTTAATATGCAAATATTGCTCAGGCCAAAAATCAAGGTGCGCGATTACTGTAACTGTTCAATCAAGTCGCCGAGGGGCACGCCTCCTCCGGAGGAGCTGCGCTAACGGAGAAGTTAAACGGACACGGAGGAAGTGTTAGACTGGCAAAGCCCAGCATTTTTCAGTGAGGTGTCAACCCGCCCTGAATCTTTCAAGCTGCGATTTGTCTGTTTGATTGATGGATGGGAATCCCGCGCTGTCTCGTAGAGCAGCGTCGGGAGGATGTCAATAAATTCAATAAATATAAATAGAATGGAAAAGTTAGCTACATTAACAACTCTAGGGATAGATACCTTTGAAGTTGCCCCTTTAGAACTCCGTCCCAATGCCACTGAAGAAGATGTACAGATGGTAATTAGGGCGGTTTACAAGCAGGTATTGGGCAATCAATACATAATGGAAAGCGATCGTCTTTCAAGTGCTGAGTCTCAACTGCGTAATGGAGAAATTAGTGTTAGAGGATTTGTGAGAAAAGTAGCTCAATCTAGCTTGTATCAATCTCTGTTCTTTAATAGTAATAATCAATATCGCTTTATTGAGTTAAACTACAAGCATTTACTAGGTCGTGCCCCTCAAGATCAAACAGAAATTTCTCAGCACGTTCAAATCTACAACGAACAGGGATACGAAGCTGAAATCGATTCCTATATTGATAGTAAAGAATATAGCGAAAATTTTGGAGAATGGATTGTCCCTTATCCCTATGGTATGACTTCCCAAATTGGTTTCAAAAATAACACCTTTAATCGGATATTTTCCTTATTAGGTGGACCTGCTACTAATGATAACGATAGTACTTCTCAATTACTTTCTTCTCTTGCTGGTAATTTACCAACTCCTGTTAAACTTCAAACTAAAGGAAATGGAGCTAACTATGGCAATACGGGCAAGCGTTTTCACATTGTTTACTCTACCTCTAAGGCACCAGCTAGATTGAACCACCTCAGCAAAAAAGAACTGACAATCAACTATACTCAGATGTCCCGATTTGTACAAAATATTCATCGGAGTGGTGGGAAGATTATTAGTATTACTGAGCAAACCTAATACTTGTTTGCGGGTAGGTTCAAAAATCTAGCTCTAAAAAAGTTTTGTTTTAAAATCTTGGCGTTGCTGAATCAAAGGATGAATGTTTATGGAACAGATAAATCCCATCTTTAAGACTTCCTCTACTTTACTATTTCTCTGAACCTAACAATTCCTCCTACTATGCAACGCCGAGAAAGTTGTACGGCACATCAACCTAAAAGATATCGGGAGGAAAGTGCCCGGAAGATTTATCCCCTGGTTGAATAACGACACGCGGGTTTCAACCCGTAGTAAAAATCTGCTATGGTAGTAGGATAGCAAGTAAGAACAAGGTTTGTCGCCATGACAAGATCGCTAGTTAGCGTGAGATTCTGGCGGACAGGAGACGGGGGCTTAATTTCCTACGACGGCTGTTAGCTCCGCATTCGGCACCGAAAAGTAAGTAATGCAGCTAGAGCAGCGAGAAGATTGCTCCAACATTTTGAGTAAAACCACTCGTGAAAGCTAACCAAAAAAAATGTAAGCTCACAGCTAGATAATGGTCTATGCTGAGGAGTGTAGAAGTCTGTTGACAGGCTTGAAGAAAATGCGGATTTATCCCGTTTTCGGTGGATTTTCCACAGAATCCAGGTTGTTTCAACCCCTGGAGATGTCGCGCGACCTGAACTGGTCATTTGGAACGGGAACCCTGATTCCCCTGGTGTTTTCTACCACCAGCCTTCGTAGAAAAGACTCTCTGAGTCTGGCTACTCTCAGAATAAGTAATGAAATGAGAAGAA
>NZ_JAAHHG010000642.1 GCF_010692555.1 Okeania sp. SIO3B5
TCATTTTTTCACTTTGGATTAATTGCGTTTGAGTCAATTTTAATTTTTTTAAAGTTTGTTCTAATTGAGTAGCTTTTTCTCTCTCTCCTGCTTCTGACTTTTGCAATGCAGAATTTAATTTTGCTAGTTCATCTGCTTGTTTAAGCACAATTTTAATAATCGCATTTCTCAGCTCTAAAGCAACATCAACTTCACATTGTTTCCAAGGTTGAGATGTGAGTTTAACAATTCCTTTCCACAACTCAAATGATTTTCTAGGGGACAATTTTATATTACCATTAGGTTCTACTTCTGTAATAGGCGTTGGATCTCCTGCCCAATTAACTGTTTTAATAACTTCTGGTCGGAACCACAAAATATAAATTCTCTGAGCTGAAGATATTGAGAGTGCCAATAACCCACTAGCTATATCTTTATATTTCTCGAATTCTTGATAAACTTTGGGCAATGAATCTGTATAAAACACTTCTTGATTAAAATGTTGATTAAAATTTTTTTCTACCCAGCTAATTAATTTTTCAACAGTTATTAATGGTGGAGTTTTTCCCACTGACTGAAAATTGTCACCAGAAACGATGATAGCTCCTTCAGCACTGACTAAATTTAGTAGTTTATTTTGACATTCAACTAAGGCATCAATAAAATTTTCTGATGTTGAAATCTCTTCAATAATTTGACTCTTGATAGACTTTAACTTTAATTGATAATCATAATCTTCATTATTTTCTTTATAAGCAAGTTCTAAAGACATTATTTGTCCTAAAAATTCACACGCTGCCCGTAGTTCGTAAGGCACATATTTGGGTGAATGATGATGGCAAGCAATCAAACCCCATACCTTTTTATTTTTAAGTAAAGATATAAACATTGTGGCAGTAACGCCCATATTTTTTAGATACTTTGCATGGCAGGGAGAAACACTTCTTAAA
This sequence comes from Okeania sp. SIO3B5, assembly GCF_010692555.1. Classification (GTDB taxonomy): domain Bacteria; phylum Cyanobacteriota; class Cyanobacteriia; order Cyanobacteriales; family Microcoleaceae; genus Okeania. The sequence goes on from NZ_JAAHHG010000642.1 coordinate 930, forward strand.
ATAGATAAAGTTAAATCAATTGGTTGGTTACTAATCTGATTATTGACAGGTATAATTTCTACTGATTGATAATTAACATCTACTACCATTCTCAACAAATTGATCTTAAAAAGTTCTCTAGCTTGGGGTGGAATATCGAGACTTGGATAATTTAATCCTAACAGTGGCTCTAAAGTTTCAATTTTATCTTCAGCAATAACAGCTCCATTTTCTTGAGCATCAAATTTATATACCATGACTCTATCAAAGCCTGTAATTGTTCTAATTTCTTCAACAATTATTTGACATAAATTGTTTAAATTAGAAGCATCTTGCATTTTTGATGCTGCTTCTTTAACAGAATGATAAAAGTTTAAAAATGAAATACTCTCTTCGGATATAGCTGGCTCTAGCTCCAGGATTAAAAATTTTTCAGAACGATGAATTATACCATCAAGGACTAAAGATTTATGTTTTGTTTTAACTGATAATTTAACAGGGTTGATAGTTTTAAGTTCCGGATTATTTTCTAAGCTTTTTCTGATCTTATTTATTTGGTCTCGGTCAAGAAAATAACTCAGATTTTGATTCAGCAATGTTTTCGCTGGTATGTCAAATAACTCAAAAGTATTATTACTTACCTGTAAAATTGTCAATTCTGGTTCTTTTAAGACAAATAATACCCCGTGAGGTTGAATGCGACCTGAGAAATGTATTTTTTCTTGATATTTATTTGTTAAATCTACTGTTTTGTTTTGAATAACTTGCTTAAGGTTCATTTTAATAAAATCTTAATTATTGTGATAATACTAATAATAACACCTCTGATATTAAATATTTTTTCTGCTAATTTAGACCTTTATACTTAATGCTAAATTAAGTACACTTATCCAAGGTCTTTTTGATAATTGATAGATTTTTCTATAATAACTTTAAAATTTAATTAATTTTCTTGATACTTAATATTTATTTGCAAAACTTAATGAAATTAGATAAAAGCAAATAACATCTTAGGTATAATTACTAAAACTCTGTTAGTAAATAAACTAGGAGGTATATGGAAACGACTGATTGGCAAACTATAATTCCTGCGGGAATGGCAATTACTGTTTTTCTTGGAGCAATGCTAATGATGTTCACTAATTTTTGGACTGATTCAATTAAAAAACAGGAAAAAAGTAAGAAATAAACAATTATTGATTAGTAAGCATTCAGCCGTCAGCTATCAGCCGTCAGCTATTACTTTTAGTTTGAAATCAAAGCTTTGCTAATTGAATCAGAATTTATATTTACTATAAAAGCTGGCTTTAAAGTCTATATTGATTAAAACCCCCTTATGAGAGCTGTTTGCGCAGCATTCCGCAGGAAAAGTTGACAGCTAATAGCTGTTTGTGCAGCATTCCGCAGGAAATGCTTACATTGATTAAACTTTCATTCTAGAAAAGTCAAACTTTGAGTAAGATTGAGTTTATCTAGGAAAATTAGGAAAATAAAAGAGAAATAAACTACAAAAATGTTAAATCTAGATAGCATAATCGAATTTTCACACATCTACTGTGTAGCAATTTGTGGTGTTCTAGTACCCATGAATGTACTAGCAAGTTTACAACCAATAATTTTTACAGTTCTCCGTCGCCCCAAACAGGAAATAAATTTAATAGCATTAGTAGCTAGTTTTTACGCTTTAATGATTATTCTTCATGTTGGAAGCTGGTTTATTGTCGGAGTAGTGAGAATCCAAACATTCATTCTTTTGTGGTTTGCTAGCTGCTGTTTAATTACCAATACTTGGGCAGTCCTTCATGGTTCTAGCATGAGAAAATTTATTCAATTTTTACAACAATTTCTAGTTAGACTGACTAAAAGTTTAACACTTCAAAATCAAGAAATTAGTCCTGAAACTAAATAGAACAGGACTTTTAACGAAGTCAGAAGTCAGAAGTCAGAAGTTAACCCACCCCTCGCCCCTCCCCCTCCCAACCCACCCCTAACCCCTCCCAGGAGGGGAGGGGAATTAGGGGATTTGAGCTTCGCTTTCATAAAAACTGGTGTTGCATAAATGCGGGATGATTTTAATAGTTTTGTGGAAGTGGAAGTGGAAGTGGAATGGGCATCTTGCCCGTTCCTGATATTTTCCCGTTCCTGATATTTTCACTCCTTTATTTTTAACTATTATATAAATTTTCAATCCTTTTTTTGTAAAAAACACAGTTGATTAAACAAATATATTTTAACTTAATGGCTATCTCCTAATTCATCGCAACTATTGATAAATTGAAACTACCTTAATTTGAGTAACTCGATACATTGGTTTACTTGGTTTTTCTGTTGTTATTAATTCATCAGCATTTGCAGAAATAGCAGCAGCAACATGAAGAGCATCTATTGCATTTATACCAAAATCAGCAGCTAATTTTTGTGCAGATTCTACAATCTTTTTTAGTTCGTTTGCCCAGATATTACAACCTGCAAAAAAAGTCTCATAAAAATTAACTTCAGCTAGTTTTTTATTATAAATAGCTTTGGGTAATACTTCTAATTTTACAAACGAGCTGGTGGCATATTCTCGTTGGGGGTCATTTCAGTTATCAGTTATCAGTTATCATTTATCAGTTATCAGTGCCTCTCTCTGCCTGTTTGCGCAGCATTCCGCAGGAAAGCATTGGGATTGAAATATTGAACCTGTTTTTTTCATCCCCTTTATTGGGGAGGCTTGAGACCTGATTTTTTGGTCATCAAGAATTTCTATTGCTTTTATTGCGACGGGTGTTATGCCTCTAATATCATGTCCGGTTGAATACTTACACTTTGGAGGAAGGAAGGCAGCTATGCTGCTATGCTGGAGGCAGAAGGGAAGAAAGGGTTAAAAGGGATAAAGTTTTTTTATAAGTGATTATCCGAACATGATATAAATGCTGCAATAAGCACGCCAGAATCTATATAAGTTTTGGTGAGATTCACTGCTTTTTACCCCTAATTTCTGATATTTATTCATCTATTTTATCCCAAGTTAGTAACTTAGATTGCTCGGTCAGTGCTTGACAACGAATTTCCCATAATTTTTTACCCATATCTGTTTTAGGTGGGTGCATCTCAATGCGTGAATAAAGCCAAAAAATTATCGCTTTTAGGGAACACCGGAGCTGGGAACAGGGAACAGGGAAGATATAGGAGAAAAGTATTTTTGCAAATATGAGATGCACCCTTTTAGGTTGATAAATATGTGCCTGTTTAATATCCTGGTTTTGTCGATAAAGTTGTTCGACTAAATCTAATACCTCTGGCTGTTTTTCTAATGGTAAAGTACGCCATTTATTGAGTAATATTTGTTCCCTATTCATTGATTTTTCTCCTACTTGTTCTATTTCAAATATACGATAACTACAAAAATTTTTCTCATATAAATTATTCAGGGCAAACAGAATGGTCTCTATTGTTCCTATAGACAAGTTACTATTATTAATTATTGCTACTGCTGCCTGTGGTTCCTTAAACCATTCTCTAATTTCTCCAATTTCTTGAGCTTTACCTGTAGAAGTTTGCTTTTGAATTATCTGATAAGTTACTAATTCTGCTAAAGCTTGACATAAAGCTTTAATAAAATAACCTAAATCTAGTAATTCTTGAGTTCCTAGAATCTGAACGACAAGTCCGTGAGCTGCTTCATTTCTATAGGAAATTAATTGATTAAGTTCTCCTTCAGACCTCATATTTCGGCACACTCATGGTGTAAGCATTCAGCTATTAGCTATCAGCTTTCAGCTCTTATGAGAGGGTTTTAATGAATATAGACTGTTTGAGCCAGCTAGAGAGCGTAAGTATAAATTATGACTCATATCATGTCCGGTTGAATAATTAGACTTTGGTGGAAGGAAGGCAGGAGGCAGGAGGCAGGAGGCAGAAGATTTTCTCAAGAGTGTCACCTTAATTTTATACACGCTCCGATGCTACCGGACATGATATCAATTAGTAAAGCTTTTATCTAAAGCTAAAAGCAATAGCTGATGGCTGATATCAAATCCGTTTTATTGAACATAAAAAAATTCTCCAATCGTCATAACTACGCTCATCTTTGTAATTCTCTCTCCTCCTGACTCCTGACTCCTGACTCCTGACTCCTCCTGGCTTAACCATT
>NZ_JAAHHG010000643.1 GCF_010692555.1 Okeania sp. SIO3B5
AGAAGAAGTAGTCAGAAGAATCGTAAAAGTGATTTTCTACCCCTCGAAATGCCGAAAATCTTAGATTTTTGAACCATTACCACCTAAAAGCTGGTACTCCCTTAGTACCTGAAAAGGGTAAAACCAAAACCAGTCAAGACGCGTGATATTTAATCAGCAAGTCCTAGATAGATGACGAACTACTCCACCTAATTTATACAGCGGATTCCAACCTTGGTGAGGTACACCCGTCGCGGGCAAGATGCCCGCACTGGGAACGTTTAATTGTTAATATCTGTATTTTATATACTTGGCATCTACTGTATAGTTCAGGACTTACGCAAAGGCACTATATATAGAGTTTCGCTCAGTTACGCTGACGCTAACACACCCTACCAATAGTGTTCATGCGTAAGTCCTATAGTTAAAGATAGGGGAGGCAGGGAGTAGGGAGAATTTTTCGGTGGTGGTGCATTTTCATTGGTGGTGCATTGTAATTATTTTTGTAACGAGAACAGTGGGAGCATCTTACTCCCATACCAGGGATCTTAAGGAACGGGCAAGATGCCCATTCCACAAAACTATTAAAATCCCAAGCGCATTTATGCAACGCCAGTTTTCAAAATAGAGTTAATCACGGTAAATACTGTGTATACTTAAAAACTCTTTCTCATTCATTCAATTTCTTTAATTACACGACAGGGGTTTCCTACTGCAACAACATTTTCAGGAATATCTTTTGTCACCACACTTCCTGCCCCAATAACTGTATTATTTCCAATCTTTAAACCAGGAAGAATGATACAACCCCCTCCGATCCAAACATTATCCCCTATTTCAATGGGATAAGCCATCCCTTTACCTGCAATTCTTTCTGCCACATTTATTGGATGAGTAGCAGTATAAATTTGTACATAAGGACCTAACTTTACATTACTACCAATTTTAACAATATTGCAGTCAAGAATAACACAACCAAAGTTAGCATAAAAATTATCTCCAATTTGGATGTTATACCCGTAGTCACATCTAAAAGGAGATTCTATCCAACAATTTCGATCGGTTTGGAATAAATCTTTGATAATTTTGACCCTTTCTTCTTGAGTACCATCTGGAATATTATTCAATTGTTGACATAAACTTTTAGCTCTTTGTCTATCTTTTAGTAAGTCTTGATCAAAGCCATTATAATATTGCCCGTTTAGCATTTTTTGCTTTTCTGTCATTTGATTTTGGTTTGACTTCATAACAGGGATTAGTAATTAGGATTGAATAAGGAAAAAGGAAGAAGGAAAAAGTGGATATGCTGTAGTAAATCTTTAATCTGAATTATTGTTATTATGATTTAATTTAATTGCATTAACCAGACTTGAAAACAAAGTAAGCTATATAAATTTATTTTGGGAATAGCAAATATAATGCGTTCCAGAAATACCGAATAAAGACAATATCACAGAAAATATAATCATGGTCTCATCATTATCACTAAATTTTCAAGTCAAAGGAGAAGGTTTTCCCATTCTTTGCCTCCACGGACATCCAGGCTCGGGCCAATGTATGTCAGTCTTTACCAATTCCCTCTGCCAAAACTTTCAAACTATTGCTCCTGACTTAAGAGGTTATGGCAAAAGTTATACGAAAAAAGACTTTGAAATTACTCAACATTTAGTAGATTTAGAAACACTCCTAGACCAACTTCAGATTCCCAAATATTTTATATTAGGATGGTCGTTAGGTGGAATTATTGCGATGGAGTTAGCTCTAAAAAACCCAGAAAAAGTTGCAGGTCTGATTTTAATAGGTACCGCAGCAAGACCTAGAGGTAATCATCCACCGATTACTTGGCAGGATAATCTTTATACTGGTTTAGCGGGGATCATAAATTGGTTTATACCTGGATGGCAATGGAATATTGATACTTTTGGTAAGCGATCGCTATTTAGATATCTCATTCAACAACACACTCCTGCTACCTATAAATATTTAGCAACAGAAGCAGTTCCTGCCTATTTACGAACTTCTAAATTTGCCACTCGAGCATTAAATCAAGCTTTAAGAAGTGGCTATAACAAATTGAGCGAGCTGCCACAGATACAATGTCCTTGCTTAGTATTAGCTGGAGCTAGCGATCGCCATATTACACCTGAGTCCAGTCAAGAAACAGCTCTACATCTTAATTATGCACATTGGCAATGCTATCCTAACACCGCTCATCTTTTTCCTTGGGAGATTCCTCAGCAAGTGCTAACAGATATTAAAAAATGGATGCAGCTTCACCAAAAATATTAGAAATTCTTGTATAGCGCTACGCGCTAGGGAATAGGGAATAGGGAATAGGGAATAGGGAACAGCCAACTATCAAAGGATTTCAGGATTTATAAATTTCCTAACCTTAATGCGTAGTGCTATAAAATTGACATACTCTCCGGCCTAAAGGCGCGGAGATTCTCCTGAAACCAGGATTCTTGGTTTGCTGACGCAAGGCTACGCCAACAACGAGTCCACTTAAATTAAACACCTTGCGGCATCTAACCCAGAGATGGTTCTCACGCCTGCGCGTTTGCTCTATTCCAAGAGCCTGTGGACCTATGCCCTACGGTACAGTTCAAACCTTAAAAAAGCTTTGGTTCTCTGATACTTGTTGCTTAGAGCAATTCCTAAGTACAAGCATTCGGTGTACAAAACCCCATAACTCTAGGAGTCAAGGTGCAAACGCTACAAGGAACGGTAGCTATAGGTTTTTAGAGCGGTTTAATACCTTTCCGCTTTTTTAAGCATAACATAAAGTCCCCCTAAAAGGGGGAGGCTTTAAACCCAATTTTTCGGTAAATTCAAAGTCAAAAATCAGAAAAATTGATAATTTCCTATTTATAACTTATCGGCATTGCTGAAAACAGATATCAAGACTGAAATTAAAGTAAATCAAGAGTTATCAGGAAAGGTAGAGGGCAGGAGACGCTTATGCAGAAGGGAATTATGACTCCAGCATAGATGCCCTTCATTAATGGATAATTGATAATGGATAATTGATAATTACCTCGGGTTTTAACCGTTACGGAATTGAATATAAGGAGATATTATTTCTTTTCTCTTGGTCGATTGGATATGGTTAGGAAACCCATCCATCCGGAGACCGCTTTTTTCCCCTTAAAAGGGGAGGCTTCAAGGCGCGAATTATTTAATTATTAATAATTCGGTAACGAAGGGAACAAGGGTATAAAACCCGATCCAATTATTCCTTCTGCCATCTGCCCTCTGCCTTCCGCCTTCATTTATAATTTCCTTAAAAGGATAAGGCTCGGGGACTAAAAGCAGAATTTACTACTCTTGTATCGCTACTATTTTCCAATTCATCATAAATAGTTAACTCCACAGGTTTAGACTGTTCAATAAACACCTGAATACCCTGAGTACCTTCATCTTTTAAATCTTCTATATAACCAGCCTCAGCAGATCTTGCTTCTTCAGATGTCAAAAAAGGTCCAAAATAATAAGTGCAACGAGGGTTAGCAGTAAAAATTTTAACCCACCAATCCAGACTAGATAAGTTTAGTAAGTTTACCAATCTTTCTTTCATACTATGTTAATTATCGTTGTATTAGTAGTTGCTTTTGAAGTTACTGATTCTAACATTTGCCGATGTTTGTGACTTTAAGAGCAAAAGTTCTAAACAAACTATCAAGAAAAGTTTGAATCGATAACTAAACTATACAAATTATAAAGAGTATTTATTATAGCGAACTGGGAGTTTCAAAATCTATCTCGTTGGTAGTAACGAAGTAGCTTATAGAAAACTGTTTTACCCATGTTAAGCTATAGTTTTTCTCTCTATTTTGTTATACTACGCAATTTCTATTTTTTCAATGATATTTTGGTGGTTTTGCGTTGTAATGGTAGTCTATTTTAATTATTTTGCTTAAGGACAATGGTAGATCGTAATGGGAGCATCTTGCTCCCATAAAGCAGTGCTATTCATCCCCATCTACCATGACGCGAGGGGGACTATCAATGTTTTTTACTACATACGCAAACTTTTTGACCAGCGTTGTCTATGGATCTCATAAAGGGCCATGCCAGTTGCTACTGATACATTGAGACTAGGTGTATTTCCTGACATTGGTATAGATACTAAGGCATCACAATTTTTTTGGATGAGAAGGCTTAAACCCTCTGCTTCACTACCAATAACTAAAACAATAGCTCCTGTAAACTTTACGGTATGAATAAGATCCCCATTGTCAGCGACAGTACCATATATCCAAAATCCCTCTTTCTTCAATTCTTCCAAAGCACGACTCAGATTAATAACTCTGGCTACGGGAAAGTTTTCCAAAGCTCCTGCTGCAACTTTTGTTACAGTCGAAGTTATTCCTACCGCTCGTCTTTGTGGAATAATTAAACCTTGTACTCCCATAGCTTCTGCCGTTCTAATAATGGCTCCTAAATTATGGGGATCATTGAGACCATCAGCTACTAACAATATAGGTTGCTCAGTTTTAGATTTAGCTTGAAAAATTAGTTCGTCAAGCTCTTTATATTCGTAAGGAGATATTTGAGCAGCAATACCCTGATGATTTTTTCTGTGGGTAATTTGATCTAGGCGTCTATCGTCTACTTCATCTATGATTGTACCTCTAGCTTTAGCCTCATTCAGCAATGTATGAAACCTGGGATCATATCTTAGTGGCGGAATAACCCAGATGCGGTTTAAGGAACGCTCACTTTTGAGGGCTGCTTGTACAGTATGTCGTCCATAGATTAGATCGTCATCTTCCCTTGTATTTTCTGCACGATCGTTGCTTGAGTTCCTACTTTTGAGTTTAATTGATTTCTGTTTTTGGGGTTTGTCTTGAGAGTTAAATTTTGAAGGTTTTATCGGCATAGCTTATATCAAATCTAGTTTTATCAGGAAAGGCAGAGGGCAGGAAGCAGAAGGCCCTCGGTAATATTAAGTACTTGTGCAAAATTAATTTAACATCTGTAAGTAAGTAGGGTTTACTGATTAAATACCAAAGTATTGAACTATACTATTCCTGTTGGTGGTT
>NZ_JAAHHG010000644.1 GCF_010692555.1 Okeania sp. SIO3B5
TGTGACGAATAGTCAGAGCGATAAAAAGACTTTACAGGAAATGTCCCTTTGACTAAAAAGATAGTTTATGCCCTAAAAAATGGTATTAAAGACATTCCCATACGACTCCTGAATCCTGACTCCTGACTCCTAATAAATACCCTAGATATTTGTAGCAAACATTTATCAATTTGGTATAAAAGGGTTTTAGCATTGAAAAATGTCCGCGCCCAATTCTTGTAGCCTACATTCTGCACGTCAATTTGTAACATTAAAAGTAGTATACATTTTCTATTATTGGTAAATATTTATACTGTATAAATTACTTCTCAAAAGTCAAATTCTCAGTTAAATATTAAGTATAAATACTTAGGGTTTGCTGAAAAAGTCTTTTAGCAGGGGTAGGAGACAGGAGACAACTCACCCCTCGCCCCTCCCCCTCCCAACCCACCCCTAGCCCCTCCCAGGAGGGGAGGGGGAGACAGGAGAAATGGGAAGTTAGAGAAGGTAGGAGCTAAGTTTTGTCCCAAGATTTTTCTGCCCAACTCTTCCCTAAAATACTAACTTTTTGAGTATGAAGAGCCGAAACAAGCGCACTTTTTTTGACAAAAAAAAGGCTAAAGTCTCTATATGTCAATATTTTTAGATTTAATCAGCAAGCCCTACTTACTAAATTATTGACTCCTATTGACTACTATAATTTACTTCTTACTTTTGACTTTTGACTTTTGACTTCTTACTTCTTACTTTTGACTTTTGACTTTTGACTTCTTACTTTTAACTTTATGACTTTTGACTTATATTTTTATGCTACGTTTTGTCGTGCGGAATGTAGGTTGTAGTACTATAAAGTATAAATTCTATGATTAATGAGCAAAATGCAAATTATTGTTACTCCAAATCACTTTCTTTATCGAGATATAAAACTATACCATCTTAAACTTCGAGGTATTGGTAATCAAGCTACTGGATATTTATATTGTAAAAATAATGAAACTATTAGTAGAGCTACTTCTATGAATAAAATTCAGTTAGAAGGACTTTGTCAGATTAAACAAGTTATTGCTCTACGGCACCGAGCAGTTATAGATATTGCACCTATTCTAGAAACACATAATTGGGAGATAATTCCTATTTCAGAAGACAAAACTAATAACTAATAGATACATTATTTCATTTTTCTTTTCTTATTCCTTTTCCTTTTCCCTGTATCCAGTCATTAATCATTTGAGGACAAATAGCTAAAGACTCTGCTAAGGATGCAAATTCTACCAAAGGTAATGGACGATGAAATACATAACCTTGAAGTTCATCACACTTATTTTTAACTATAAAAGCTAATTCTTCTTCAGTCTCAACTCCTTCAGCAATAACTCGTATATTTAATTTGTGAGCCATTGAAATAATTGCTGAGACAATAACTTGGTTAGTAGGATTACTGTTTATTTTATTAATAAAATTTTGATTGATTTTTATACTATCAATGGGGAACTTTTGCAGATAACTTAAGGAAGAATAACCTGTACCGAAATCATCTATAGAAATTTGAATGCCTAAACTTTTTAAACCATGTAAACTCCGTATAGCTTTTGTTTCATTTGTAATTAAAATACTTTCATTAAAATCTAACTCAACGTAATTAGGAGCGAGACCACTATTTAAAAGAACTTTAACTAATTTTTGACGTAAATCTAATTGATTTAACTGGCGAGCAGATATGTTGACTCCTACTCTTATTTTTCCTAACCCAATATCTTGCAAAGCTTTAACATTTTCACAAGCAGTCTTCAATACAAATTCACCTATTGGTTCAATTAATCCTGTTTCTTCTGCTAGGGGTAAAAATTGTCTTGGTAATATTATAGAACCATCAGATTTTTGCCAGCGCAGTAGAGCTTCAGCACCGACAATTTTGCCTGTTTTTAAGTTAATTATTGGTTGGTAGTAAATTTTAAATTGTTTACTTGATAGTGCCGAATGTAAATCATTCTCTAACTGCAAAGTATGGCTATTTTGATCTTTACCTACTTCATTATCAAAATAATATTGATTATTGCCCTTTCTTCTAGCATACTCCATGGTTTTTCTGGCTTTTAAAAGTAATTGGCCCAGTTGTTTTCCATCAATAGGATAAAGAGCAATTCCAGCATTAGCACTAATCAAAAATTTCTGTTGCTTTAACACATAAGGTTCGACAAATTGCTGTAGAATATTTTGAACTATATCTGTAATTTCTATCTTCTGATGAAGTGATTCTAGAATAATCACAAATTCATCTGTATTTAAGCGAGCTATTACACTATTTTTACTAATAAACTTATTGATTCTTTCTGTGATATTTCTAATCAACAAATCGCTCCAATCATATCCTAAATCATCAATGCGCTTAAAGCGATTTATACCTAAATAAATCAGAGGAATAGTAGGTATAAAATCTTGTTTTTTTCCAGAATATTGTGTTTTTGAATTGGCGGTATTACTAATAATCCGATCGAATTTGTCTGATAATAAAAGCCTATTACTTAAAAGACTTGGATTTTCTTGATTAGTTAGCTTATTAAGTTGATATTTTACAGTTTCAATTTGCTGAATGTACCGTGACTCTGCAGCTTGTTCGCCTTGATACTTCTGAAGGGCAATCTCAATTGTAGTTTTTAATGATTGAGGTTTAAATGGCTTAACTAGATATCCATAAGGTTCGGTTAACTTTGCCCGTCCTAATGTATCATCATCTGCATAAGCAGTCATATAGACAACAGGTATTTTTAATTGAGCACGAATATACCCAGCAGCTTCAATGCCATCCAAATCTCCTTGAAGCATGATATCCATTAGTACTAAATTAGGATGTTTTTTTGTTGCAGTTTGAATTGCTTCTTCACCAGAGTCTACAATTCCAATTACTTCATATCCTAATTTACGAAGATTTCTAGCAATATTTTCCGCGACAATAAGTTCATCTTCAATAATTAAAATTTTTGTGGGAGATGTGGGAGCTTGAAAATAATTTTGAGTAATCTCCATAGCATTTTACCTGCAGAAGTTGGATAACTTAATTGTACATATCATTATATATAACTAATTATCAAAAATTATGCTATAAAAAGGAGGTGGAAAATTTATGTCTAATAGGATGATGATGACATCCAATACAGTCATCTATATCTATATTCTTGATTTATGCTTGACTTATATTTTGTGACATTACTTGATTAAATTTTGATCTTATAAGTTGTTAGAAGACTCGCACTCTTCTGTGAGACAGTGCCGGGATATATCAATCAATACTGTGGTTCTTATATCATGTCCGGTTGAATAGTTATGTAGCGCTACGCGCAAGTTAAAAGTCAAAAGTCAAAAGTATTGATCCCACATTCCGCACCACAAAATGTAGTATAGAAGGAGGAGTCAGGAGACAGGAGACAGGAGACAGAATTTGAGAAGAAAATCATAGCTGCCACAATCGAGTACACGATCGAGTAAGTATTTATGCGTAAATTTTTTACTCAGAATTTGATCGACGAAAAAAATAATTGAGATGATTTGTATAGTATAAATACCTACAAAGCTACGGATTTATATACTACTTTTAATGATACAAACTGAAGTGCGGAATGTTGGTTGATTGGTAAGGCTTTTAGGATTTTGTAACTGGTTAGTTATTTCTCCCATCCTACATTAGGGAAGTCGTTGGTAAGGCAATGTACAGAATTAATAACTTCAATACCAGTTTTTAGAGCATAAATTATCTTTTTTGTCAAAGGGACATATCTTGCAAAGTATGCACTATCGCATCAGCGGAACGGAGTTATATCGCATTGTAAGCATTCAGCCATTAGCTGTCAGCTCTCAGCAATAAGACTATCCACTTAAGGAGAGTGTTTAAATGAATATAAGCTTTAAGCTCAAGGGAGCCGACTTTCATATTAAGGTTTAATTAGGGTTTGCGCTCAAAAGTCTTTTTGTTGAGGTAGGGAGTAGGGAGTAGGGAGTAGGGAGTAGTTAGGGCTTGCTGAAAAAGTCTTTTTAAGGAGTAGGGGAGCGGGGGAGTAGGGGAGTAGGGGAGTAGGGGAGAATTTTTTTGCCCAACTATGCGCTAAAAATGCTAACTTTTTGACCATTAAGAGCTGAAAACCATATACTTTTTCAATACTTAAAAATGCTAAAACCTTTATCTGGTAATTATTTGAGATTTAATCAGCAAACCCTAGTTAAGAGTAAGGAGTTTAGGGGAGTTATAGAGGAGGTAGTCGTTCATAATGGTTTCTTGATTTGTCTGCTATATTTTTACTTAATTCAAAAGTTATTAATTACTGCCATTAATTCTTGTGGTTTATCGACTAAAGCATCTGGCTGATAATCGGATAATACTTCTCTAGAGTTAAATCCCCAAGTCACGGCTATTACTTTTACTTTAGCTTTTTTGGAGGCACTAATATCTCTAGCTTCATCTCCAATATAAACGATCTCTTCTGGTTGAATATTCTCAGTTTTTAGATATTTTTTAATAATCTTATCTTTCCCAAAAAGAGTCGCGCCTGAAATTAAAAAATCAAATATTAATAAATCATACTTCTCCAAGACAAACTCGACATTTTTGTAACTATTAGAAGTAATTATTCCCAGTTGATAACCATGCTGTTTCAACTCTAATAACATTTCTTTAATACCAGAAAAGAAACTAACATTGTTAATTTCTTTTTGAAACTCTGCTCTAATTCTTCTTAACAAAAAAGGCACTTTAAAAATAGATATTCCTGACTGATTAATAACTTGTAGAGGGCTTAATTTTTCAATTTCTAGAATTTCTTCCTTCTTAGCTTGTTTATATCCAAATTCAACTGATAAATCATTTGTAATTGCAAAAATTAGATCGAAAGTATCTGCTAATGTACCATCAAAGTCAAAAATAACTGTTTTTATCATTATTATACCAATTTTATAAATGTTTGCTACAAATAGGTAGGGTACTTCTTAGGAGTCAGGAGTCAGGAGTCAGGAGTCAGAATGAATAGATTTAATACCAGTTTTTAAGATCGGAATG
>NZ_JAAHHG010000645.1 GCF_010692555.1 Okeania sp. SIO3B5
TTGGTATTTCTCACATCATCAGGATAAAGGATATCAGAACTGTTCCGTAACTCTTGTGTTCCATATTACCGAATAATTAAGGTTTAAAGCCTCTCCTTTAAAGGAGAAACAAGCGGTCGAGGGATGGCGAGGTCTCCTCGCTGTCCTCCAATCGACCAAGAGAGAAAAAATTTTCATTATTAGTCAATCCTATCCGTTTTCAAGGAGAGGTAATAATTAATTATTAATTATTAATTATTAATTATTAATTATTAATTGTTGAACCATTGCTTTAAATTGGACATACATATAGTGTTAAATTTGTAGTAGAATCAAAAAAAGCACTATATATTGTAAAACAAGTATTGTCCTTGGGCAATGTTTCAGTCCAGCTTAACAAACTGGAAAAATTCAGTATATTGCCAAATATAGATTTCTCAATTTTAATTTTCATAATGGTTGCACAACTACAAACCCCTTCTCTCAATATTCCTAGCGATTTACCATACACTGTTCCAGGTCTGGTGCAAGTATTCACAAGTGATCAGCGTAATTTCTTTACTGATGTTATGGCTCAAGCTTTGAGGATAGCTGGCCAAGGAACTCCCGTATTAATTGTACAGTTTCTCAAAGGAGGAATTCACCAGGGACATGAGCATCCAATGCAACTAGGACAAAATTTGGATTGGGTTCGTTGTGGTCTTCGTGGTTGTATTGATACGCCGGATATAGATGAAAGTCAGAAAAATTCACTACTGGATTTGTGGGACTATACTCAAAGGGTTGTAGATGAAGGAAAGTATGAGTTAGTAGTTCTTGATGAATTAAGCGTAGCAATTAATTTTGGCTTAATTCCAGACATTGAAGTAATAGAGTTTCTAGAAAAACGCCCTGGTAATGTAGATGTAATTTTGACAGGCCCAGATATGCCAGAGGCAATTTTGGACATGGCAGACCAAATTACTAAAATTCGTCGCAGTCATAGGCCATGAGGGAGGCAGAAGGCAGGAGGCAGGAGGCAGAAGGGAAAATTTCATGGGGATAGTCTTCGACACCCCACTTCGTGTCTCATAACTCCAAGTAGTTTTAAGCACCCCCATTGACAAAAAAAATGAGGATGTCAATGCCTAATAGTTGATAAAAATATAGTCACATAAGACATATGCTTCGGCTCGCAGGTGCTACTCTGACTGAGTGAACTACAACACCATGCCAGTTGCTTTAAGTCGGGAGACCCGCTCAACGCACTGGCTCCTCTATCCCATAACCAAAGGTATTTGGAATTGCTTTTCTCGCATTGGTTCAAGGAACCATTAACGCACCTCATTCATCAATCTTCCACAACCTCTCCGATACAAACCCAATTTCACTATTTTTCCACATTTCACTATTTTTCCACTGAAAGTTGACTGATGTTTCTCACCATTCTTGTAAGCAGGAATTAGAACATTATCCAAAAAGTTGACTTATTGAGTATGAAACAGATATTTTTAGCAGTGCTGACTGTCGCGACAGTCCTATCCATATCATCACCTGCAAGATCAAATCAACTTAACGATCTTTACAACAGTTGCTACGGAGGAAATACTGGGAGTTGTGAAAGATTAGGTAGGCTGTGCGGACAAGGAAATGCGCGAGCTTGCGAATATGTTAATACTGTGACTAGAGCCGGTATTCGTCAGATTAACTATTATTGCCGACAGCGAAATAATCATCGGGCCTGTAATTTTTTGCACGAGGTTGATCGAGAAGGTGGTCCTAGCAACTTAGCTCGTTTGTGTAGTCAGGGCGATGGCGGAGCTTGCAATGCTCTGAGGGTTATTAATTGCTATGCGGCAGAAAATTTCACACGTGGGGGACGTAAGTGTGGCCAACTCGATTAGTGGGGACTTTCGATTTATCTGTTTGGCCTGATTAATTTTCATGGAACGAGAAAAATGTCAGGCGATCGCTAATTTTTGATTTTTTAACAGGGTGTTTCATCTAAAACCTACATTCTGCACGACAAAACGCAGCATAAAAATATAAGTCAAAAGTCATGCATTCAAAAGTAAGAACTAAGAAGAAAATTATAGTGGTCAATAGAAGTCAATAATTCAGTAAGTACTTATGCTTAATATTTAACTGAAAATTTGACTTTTGAGAAGTAATTTATACAGTATAAATATTTACCAATAATAGAAATTATATACTACTTTTAATGTTACAAATTGACGTGCGGAATGTGGGCTAGAAAGAAAAATCTATTGCACAGTTTTAGCTGTGTCAGTCTACTAAATTTATATTCCTTTTACAAATAGTCTCTAAGGCTTGACAACATTTATCAAATAATGAAGTAAATTAATGTTGGACAACTAAAGAATTGATTGGGATTTATACTGTAGGGGTATCAAATTTAATTAAATAAAATTATGCGAATATTACAGATAGTACCATCTATTTCTCTTGTTTATGGCGGTCCTAGTCAAATGGTATTAGGACTTTCTACTGCCTTAGCTGCTCAAAATATAGATGTTACTATTCTTACTACAGATTCTAATGGAGATATAGGTCAACCACCTTTGGATGTTCCCCTTGATAAACCTGTTAGACAAAATGGTTATCAAATTCGTTATTTTCGTTGTTCTCCATTCCGTCGTTATAAATTTTCTCTGAAGTTATTACAATGGTTAAATCAACACGCTTCTGAATTTGATTTAGCTCATATTCATGCTCTTTTTTCACCAGTAACTACTATGGCTGCAACTGTGGCTAGAGTTAACAATTTACCTTATATTTTAAGACCTTTAGGTACTTTAGACCCGGCTGATTTACGGAAAAAAAAATTACTTAAAAAAATTTATGTTTCTCTGTTAGAAAAGCGGAATATTTATCGTGCAGCAGCACTTCATTTTACCAGTTTAGAAGAGGCAAAAGTTTCTGAAAGATTTGGTGTATCGACACGAGATTTAGTAATTCCTTTAGGTGTTAACCCCCCAGATAATATTCAGGATGAAAAATTAGTTAATTATCTTCAATCTCAAGGCATAGAAATTAAACATCCTGTAATTTTATTTATGTCTAGAATTGAACCTAAAAAAGGGCTAGATTTATTATTACCAGCTTTAGAAAAATTATTAGCAGAAGGGATAGATTTTCAATTTATTTTAGCAGGTGCTAATCCTCAAGACCCTAATTATGAAGCAAAAATTCGGTCACAAATAGAGGCTTCACCTCTTGCTAAATGTACAAAAATAACGGGGTTTGTTACAGGAGAAATTAAGGCGAGTTTATTACAAGTTGCTGATGTATTTGTTTTGCCTTCTTATTATGAGAATTTTGGTATCGCAGTAGCAGAGGCAATGGTGGCAGGTACACCAGTAGTTATTTCCGATGGAGTTCATATTTGTCAAGATGTGGCAGATGCAAAAGCAGGTTGGGTTGGTAGTTGTAAAATAGAGGATATGGCTATTTTAATTAAGTCAGCCTTGCAAAATGAAGCAGAAAGAAAACAACGAGGTTTGAATGCTCAAGAGTTAGCTAAAAAAAGTTATAGTTGGGAAGCGATCGCTACACAAACTATTCAGGCTTATCAAAAAATTATTACCTATCAAGGTGTTAGGTCCTAGGTCTTAAGTTTTAGAGTTAGGTAGGTCGTAGGTTTTAGACCTTATAAATTTTATTTGAGGTGGCACAGAATTAGGTATTAGGTGGTAGTCGTAGACCAATTTATATGAAATACAAAAAATTGTGCAAATACACGAATCTTCCTATCACCCCATCACCCCATCACCCCATCACCCCATCACCCCATCACTCCATCACCCCATCACCCCATCACCCCATCACCCCATCAATCTTTGGTCGCAAACATTAATGTGTTTATTTACTTTTAATAATTTTGATTATTTCTATATTTTCTAGACTTTTTTTTAATCTCCTGATGGTTTTCTGACTGAGCTTTAAAAATTTCTGAAGCTTTCTCTACAGGCACTTCTAATATCTGACACAAACGAGTTAAAAATGTTTGTTCTTTACTAGAAAAAACTCCATCTATGAGGATTAGATCGATAGCTAATGTAAATGCTGTTTCTTTATATTCTGGATGTAGCGCATCGTTGGCTATAGCAACTAAATTAGTTATACCTTTTTCACTGAGTAAATTGAGAAATCTATTTAGCATATCTGTAATCTGTTTTTCTGAATAGCTTTTAAACATTTCCATTTGCGTCAAAAGTACTATAACTCTTTCTGTTTCTTCATCTAAAAGATAACCATCTGAGGCAATGGCAGATACTGCAATAGCTGCTATTGCTTCTTGTTGTGAGAACTCCACTCGATTTGGATTGTAAACTCCAAGAACCTTGTTTAGTAAACTCATGTTAGGCTTTGCCTCCCAATTTATTGTTTGTTTATTTCTTTCTTTACTATTTTATCTTGTATAACAGCTTTTAATAGTTTACTGTTTCTATCACAGGATTTTTTTTTTGTCAACTAGACTATAATGAGACTATTTTGACAAATTGATAATTCATTAAGAATATTTAAAGTTGTGCTGAAAGTCTTAATAAAAGGGTGCATCTCAGTTTTGAAGAAAGCCAAAAATTTATCGCTTTTAGGGAATAGGGAATAGGGAATAGGGAATAGGAAAAAAGTATTTTTTTCATTAATGGATAATGGATAATGGATAATGGATAATTACCTCTGGTTAAAACCGAGAGGATTGAAAATAAGGAAATATTATTTCTTCTCTTGGTCTCATGGATATGGCGAGGAGACCCGAAGAGTGACAGAGCCGCTCCGCTTTATATGTTGCGGAGCAAAACGCCATCCCATCCTACGGAATGCTCCGCAAACGACCGCTTTTTTTTCCCTTAAAAGGGGAGGCTTCAAGGCGCGAATTATTTAATTATTAATTATTAATTATTAATTATTAATTGTTAATTGTAAATATGAGATGCACCGGAATAAAAAACTAAGTTTATTTATATATTAAGAACAATATTTTGAATAGGGAACAGGGAACAGGGAACAGGGAATAGGGAATAGGAAAGAAATAAAA
>NZ_JAAHHG010000646.1 GCF_010692555.1 Okeania sp. SIO3B5
GGGGGATGGGGAGATGGGGAGATTGGGAGATGGGGAGATGGGGAGATGGGGATATGGGGAGATGGGGAGATGGGGAGATGGGGAGATGGGGAGTGTGGGAGAAATTAAAAAATATATATCTTCACCATTACCATGCAGGACTACCTATTTCTGAGGAAATAAGAATTAAATAATATCAAATCTGTTTAATTTGGTATAAAAATATTCTCCATCTTCACTATTACCAAATCTTTATAAATTTTTTTCCC
Source organism: Okeania sp. SIO3B5 (assembly GCF_010692555.1). Lineage (GTDB taxonomy): Bacteria > Cyanobacteriota > Cyanobacteriia > Cyanobacteriales > Microcoleaceae > Okeania. Next base: position 249 of record NZ_JAAHHG010000646.1, read on the forward strand.
CCTAATTTCTGATTCCTGACTCCTACTTCGGGTTTGCGCTCAAAAGTCTTTTTTAAGGAGTAGGGGAGCGGGTTCTTGAGGACACACCAGAGGGGGAGACGGGGAGACGCGGAAATAGGGTAATTAACTGTTAAACTTAAACTGTAGAAAACAGTTGTCAAATGTAGAAAAGTATTGTGATATTAAATAGTTAATAGAAAGCGTAAATTTAGGCAATGAATGATTTTGACCATGATAGTAGTCACAGGTGACTACAGCAAAATTTGAGGGTTAGTACACAATTGATTGTTGTTGACAGACATATAATTAGACGAACACATCAGTATTGGCGGGTATGTGATGAGTTAGCTTTTAAGTCAAAAAACCTGTATAACTTGGCTAACTATCACTGTCGTCAGCATTTTTTCACGACTGGTAAAAGTCTCGATCTAACTAAACTGTACCACGCCACCAAAGATAGGGATGCTTATAGAGCCTTGCCAACTAAAGTCTCAAAACAAATAATAAAATGCTTGGTTGCAACTTGGCGTGGCTATTTTCAAGCTATCAAAGAATGGTCGCGCACATCCACAAAGGTTTCTAGGTAAACCCAAAATACCAAAGTATAAGGACAAAACCAAAGGCCGAAATGTAGTTATCTACTCATGCATAGTCTGTATATAAAGCACCACTAAAGGACGGTATTTGCCACTTATCTATGAGTGATATCAAAATACCTGTAGTGGTTGAGTCTGTAGTTGAAGTGAGGATAGTACCTGCAACTGGCTGCTATGTAATTGAAGTTGTCTATGAAAAAACTGAACAACAACGGATAGAGTCTAAATATGTAGCAGGAATAGATTTAGGGATTGATAGATTAGTTGCTCTAGCTACAAATAAGCCTGGTGTCAAACCACTGCTGATTAACGGGAAGCCACTAAAAAGCGTCAATCAACTATATAACAAACGTAAAGCTAAGTACCAAACTCATCTCAAGGGGAGAATTTTTTTGCCCAACTATGCGCTAAAAATGCGCTCCATGCATGAGCATCAAGAGCTGAAAACCATGTACTTTTTCAATACCTAAAAAGGCACTTACCTTTATCTGGTAATTATTTGAGATTTAATCAGGAGAGTAATAATTAAAAGTACAATCCCTATTACTTTTGACTGCTGACTTCTAACCTTCTGACTTGCTAAGGCGCATTTTAAATGCGTCTTAGCTTATGCTCCTAACACTGAATCAAAACCCGATCGCCTCTTATAGTTACCGGATACTGTTGCAAGGTCATTTCTGGAGCTGTTAAACATTCTCCAGTTGCTAAGTTATATTTAAAGTTATGAAATGGGCAAGTGAGAATACCTTCTATTACTTCTCCTTCATCTAAAGGTTTAGCTAAATGACTACAACTATTACGATAGGCAATGATATCATTACCAACACGAGTCAAAATTAATTTCAACCCATCCACATCAACAGCTAAAATACCACCTTTCGGTATCTGGTCAATATTTGCTAAAGCAACCCAACCTGTTTCTTCTTGTGCAACAAAGGGACTCGCAATAGTATTGCTTGCTTTTCCACTAACTAGAGTATTAACCGAAACCACATTTTTGATTTCCGGGCAGTGGGTTTTAATTGCCTGCTCGACTCCCTCTTTCATGGTTAAGGTTGAAGCAGGACAATTACTACAGTTTCCCACTAATTTTACTTCCACCGTATCCGGTAGTTTGATGGCGACTAATTCTACATTGCCATTATGGCTTTGCAAACCGGGACGCACTTCATCTAATGCCTGTTGAATCCTAATTTCTAGAGAAGGCATAGGTGGTTTAATCAATTCGTGATAGCGCAGTAGACTATAAACTACTTCATCTTGCACTGCCTGACGCAATGCTGGCATAGATTCCTGTTTAACACTACGAATTAATCGGATTAAAGCTTCTTTGTGTAATGCCTCTATGGCATTTTTCAACCCTTCAACCACTACCTTTTGATTTTCATCCCAATGAGCGATCGCCTGCTCAAAGTGAGTAATATCAGATACTAGAGATTCTAAACTCACAGAGTCTTGCAAGGGAAGTTTGGCTTGAGTCACTTCAGTTATCAGTTATCAGTTATCAGTTATCAGTACCTCCTGTAATAGGGAGGCTTAAAAATACGGAATTCTCTTTTCTCTATTTTTTGGTCATTTTTATTCTTTTCTTCCTATTAGACATCTCCAATAATAAAAAATAAAATCAATTATCCCAAATAAATTATCAATTCTTCCCCTCCTGGGAGGGGGAGGGGCGAGGGGTGGGTTCCCTACTCCCTACTCCCTACTTTTCTGTAGATGTCTATTGCAACTTTATATCTTTCAGCAAAAATGGCATAGAGATTCCAGTTACCAGACTAGAGACAATAATTGGAAGCAATAGTGTTGTTCCCATTTTTGCCATTGCTATTAGTAATAAAGCACCAAAAGAAGTAGCTATAGTTACTTGTTTGAAAAAATAAAATGGATTTCGTAATAGTTTTCCTTTAAGTAATAATTTGGTGCTAAACCAACCGACTTCTAACATAGTTGTTTCTCCTTTTTTCTACTGTTATATCAAGTATCATTAATTAGCCATAATAAATTAGCTATCTTTAGTCATCTTTAGATGACTTCTGCTTTGAGCCAAGAAATTTATTTCTTGGCGGATAACATGGATCGCCAAGCTCGCCAAGCCAAGGATTGAAATCCTTGGCTAATAGTTTAAGTCATCTTAAGATGACTCCTGAGGAGTATGCCATCTTTTTTTATGTAGCGTTGCTGATTCTGGGTATGATTTGGCCCCCCTAGCCCCCCAATGCGTGGGGGGAATAAAACTCTAAAACTCCCCCAATTTTGGGGGATTTAGGGGGCGTGTACCAGAACTAAACAATCGCGCATTCATACTTCAATTCAGCAACGCCTCTTTATTATGTTAATCAGTGCAACTTGATCTTGTTATTGTAGGGTGTCACGAATACATTCATTGCATGGTTTGAAACTTGTAACAAATACTCAAACCTAAACAAATTTTAAAATTGCCAACCCAACAATAACTGCCGGAATTACACCAGCAGGGCCAAACAACCCACCAATCATGGCAGCCAGACTATAACCTAAATCTTTTCTTGCTAACCATATTCCACCAATAGCACCAGCTATAATCGAAATTCCGCTAGCAAGTCCTAGCCAGAATATTGCTGTTAGTAGAGTAATTTCTCCAGTAACTAAGTCACTGATAAAAATTTGAAAGCTTGGTATAGCTTCCAAGTCTGTAATCAGAGTATTGAAAACGGTAATTAAGCCACTCATTTTGTTTATTCTCCTATCTAGTATTCAGCAATTAACAACTAATAATTACCTCTTCTTAAAACACATGGGATTGACTAAAAGAATTTTTTTGATTTTATCCCCTATCCAAGAGGAGGCTTCAAGGCGTGAATTCTTGAATGAGTAATTATGAACTTTCAACTCTTAATTATTAATTATTAATTATTAATTATTAATTATTAATTATTAATTATATAGCTTCCAAGTCTGTAATCAGAGTATTAAAAACGGTAATTAGACCGCTCATTTTGTTTATTCTCCTATCTAGTATTCAGCAATTAACAACTAATAATTACCTCTTCTTAAAACACATGGGATTGATTAAAAGGATTTTTTTTTGATTTTATCCCCTATCCAAGAGGAGGCTTCAAGGCGTGAATTCTTGAATGAGTAATTATGAACTATAAACTCTTAATTATTAATTATTAATTATTAATTATTAATTCTATAGCTTCCAAGTCTGTAATCAGAGTATTGAAAACGGTAATTAGACCGCTCATTTTGTTTATTCTCCTATCTAGTATTCAGCAATTAGCAATTAATAATTACCTCTTCTTAAAACACATGGGATTGACTAAAAGGATTTTTTTTGATTTTATCCCCTATCCAAGGCAGGGCTAATTCATTGTCGCGCCTAGAATATTAAGTTAGAAATACATTTAATTGTGCAAATATACAAATCTCTCCATCTCCCCATCCCCCCATCCCCCCACCTCCCTATCTCCCCATCTCCCCATCAATTTTTCTCTAGTGACAATAAATAGACCCTGCCTATCCAAGAGGAGGCTTCAAGGCGTGAATTATTGAATGAGTAATTATGAACTATCAGCTCTTAATTATTAATTATTAATTATTAATTATTAATTATTCGGTAACTGCTGAGTCAAAATCAAAAATTGATAGTTCGCTTTCTACTGCTGCTAATGCTTCGGAAACTATTGTTGCTCTTTCTACTTCGCTATACTGACAAAAAATTGCTTGAGCTTCTTCATAGAGCATTTTTGCCTGGAGTAGATTTTGCTGATTTCCTGCTTCTGGATGTTTCGGACTATCTGGTAAGTTATATAGCACATTGGCTTTATTAGAGATAGTAGCTGCATACTCTAATGGTGTATCTTTTGCTGTACGGACTTTCAAAGCTTCATTGTATGCAGTTAATGCTCGCAAATTATTATCTACTGGATGCAGACTGGGGAGGTATTGCAAGGCATTAGCCAGGTTGTTTTGCAACATCGCGTATTCGTTGGGATATTCGATGAGGCTAACTGCCTTTAATGCTTCCTCAAATGATTGTACTGCCATTGCTTGTCGCATACCTTCTCTTTCTGGAGATAGAGTCATCGAGAGATAAGCGATCGCGATATTATTCTGTAATATGGCATATTCTTGCGGGTGTTTATCTGAGGTAAATATTAGTAACCCCCGTTGATATGTTTCTATT
>NZ_JAAHHG010000647.1 GCF_010692555.1 Okeania sp. SIO3B5
CTTCAGACCTCTCCTGGGAGGGGTTAGGGGTGGGTTGGGAGGGGTTAGGGGCGAGGGGTGGGTTGACTTCTGATATCATGTCCGGTAGCACCGGAGCGTGTATAAAATTAAGGTAAAAATGGGAGAAAACCTTCTGCCTCCTGCCTCCTGCCTCCTGCCTTCCTTCCAGCAAAGTCTAATTATTCAACCGGACATGATATGACTTCTGACTTCTGACTTTGTTAACCCGACTTCAACCATTCAAAATCTATGACTAATTTAACTCCTAAATCTGATAAAAAATCTACTTCAAATGTCAATCCTTTACAATGTTTGGCTAGTGCGATAATTTCTGGTGGATTAGCCACACTTGCCTATATGTTAATGAAATCTATTTCTGAAACATTTGCTAGTAAACCTATTATTTCAGATAACGTTTTTGTGGTGAATATTTCCACTGCTGTTCGTGCTTTAGTAGTGGGAGTTATTGCTTTAGCTGCTTGTATGTGTGCGATGGTTACTTTAGGTTTAGTTGCTTTAGCTATACAAATTATTATTCAGCGATTTACAAATAAGGAGATGCCCCCCAATGAAGGTTGAATAGTGAAAAATTGGAGATAAATATTTACTTCTTTAGATGTTATAGGGCAGCTCGAAAATTAACAATTAATATGAGGATTTGATTCAACAATGAATAATGAATAATTAATAATTAATAATTACCTCTCCTTGAAAAGAAGAGGATTGACTCAAAGGAAAAATTTTTCTTTATTATCCCCTTAAAAGGGGAGGCTTTAAACCACAATTTTTCGGTAATATTAAATCGTGAGCCAGTAGCTAATTTATTTTATACTTTTAATTCGGTTAAATCTTTAAACTCTGAATTCCTCCTTGTAAAGGCAATTAAGTTAATAACTGATGGCTAATAGCTGACACCTGTTTGCGCAGCATTCCGCAGGAAATGCTTACCTTATTACTTCAACTAAGCTTAATTATACCTTCGTTAAAAACACGATTATTTACATCGATACCTTTAACAATTATATAGTCTTCATAAACATCAAAAGCAGCAAAACTAAAATCACTTGTAGAATATTCAGTCCACTCTGATTTCCCTACAGGACGTTGTTTGCCACCCGCGCCACAAATTAAATAAGTAGTGCCATTAATTAAGCTAGTTCTTTCATAATCATGTTCATGCCCATTAATATAAAGCTGAACTCCATATTTTTTAAATAGGGGGGTTAAAGTTTGAATAAAATCTTCATTTAAGCCATACATTCCAGAAGAATAAATTTGATGATGACCAAAGACTATTTTCCAAGGTGTTTCACTGTTACTCAATTCTTTTTCTAACCATTTTAATTGGGTTTTCCAGTCAGCATTAATATTAGTATCTAAAGCAAAAAATTGAATTGGGTGATGCTGAAAAGTATAGTATCTTCCGGCCATATTAAAACCTGGATATTTTACTTCCAAGTCTCCATTTTCAGTACGAATATCGTGGTTGCCTAAGCAGGCATAAAATTTAACTTCTTTTTCTAGTAAAGATTTATATGGCTTCTCAAAAACATCTTCTATTTTTTCAATTTCTCCATCTTCATAAATATTATCGCCACCAAGAATTACAAAGTCAAAAGGATATTTTCATTAATGGATAATGGATAATTAATAATTAATAATTACCTCTTCTTTTCAAGAAGAGGATTGATATCAAATCCTTTTAATTGGACATAAAAAAATTCTTCAATCGTCATAACTACGCTTATCTTTGTAATTCTTTCTCCTCCTGACTCCTGACTCCTGACTCCTGACTCCTCCTAAGTTAACCATTCTATGGCTGTTTAATCGGATTTGATATGACTAAAAGAAAAATTTTTTATTTTTTCTCCTTTAAAGGAGAGGTTTGAAACCTTAATTATTCGGTAAAAAATAAAGCTTCATAGCTTCAGCTACAGCAAATTGATCTTTAGCCTCCTGTACCAGTATCCGCCACAGAAACAAATCTGAAAATAGGGTTTGTTTGAACAGAGGAAGAATTGCTTAATGTTAGTGCATTAGCAGGACTAAAAAAATTAATACTTTTGACTATTTTGCTGCATATACCAGTAACACTAACCCTGCTGAGACTACTTAGAAATAAAAATTTACGACCTTTAATACTTATCATTTGAGAAAATAAATATTAAGTAGAAAAAGGACTATAGTCCAGAGTACAAATTTGTCTTTTATTAATTTATCGTTTTATCCATCGATTTGTTTCGTCCAACAAGGTATAAAGTAAATGTCAGAAGAACAACCACAGCAACCAAATTTAGAACAACCTGAAACTGAAGCAGTCTATCAAGAATCAACAGAAACTGCTTCTGTGACACCCGAAAGTCCACCTGAACAACAATCTACTACTGAGAAACAATCAGTAGTGGCCAAACCTAGTCTTGGACAGCAGGTTTTAGGATCAGTTCGTTCCTTATTACCAGAGTCCCTAAGTCAAAAGCTTTCTGATGGGTTATTAACGGGGGCGATCGCTGGTATTTTTGTCCTCATTCTGGTAATTATTTTTGTTTCTTTTTCCCCTGATCAACCTCCTACTGAAGTGGCGGATATTCCTATAGCTGAAGAAACAGAAGCGATCGCCCCGGAAGAGTCTCTACCTCTAAGTGTAGATCCAGAAGTATCCGAAGATTCATTTTCTGAAGCTCCTGAATCTGTGGAAGAAACTATAGCTCCACCTCCAAAGTTGACACCAGAGCAAACTTTAATTGTGTCAATTCAAAATCAAATTGATGATCTTATTAATCAATATGGTGGCGGAATTACTGAGTCTTTAAGAGTTAATTTTCCCAGTAGTTTATTAATTGTTGAACTGAATAATGATTGGTATGACAAAACTGAGGAAGAACAAGATAAATTAGTTAACCAAATGTTTGAAGAAGCACAAGATTTAGACTTTAGTAAATTACAAGTTATGAACTTTCAAGGTAGAGTTATAGCTCGTAGTTCAGTGATTAATTCTGAGATGATTATTTTAGAGCGATCGCTGTTGGAAATACCAGGTTAACGAAGTCAGAAGTCAGAAGTCAGAAGGATGATTTTAATAGTTTTATAGTTTTATAGTTTTGTAGTTTTGTGGAATGGGCATCTTGCCCGTTCCCGTTCCCCGTTCCTGATATTTTCTGGACAGGCAAGATGGAGACAGGCAGGATGCCTGCTCCCACTTACCGAATTATTAATAATTAATAATTAATAATTAAATGATTCTGGTTTAAAGCCTCCCCTTTTAAGGGGAAAAAAGAAATAATATTTCCTTATATCCAATCAAGGACGGTTTTAACCAGAGGTAATTATCCATTATCCATTAATAAAAGCGGATTCCACCTTAGTGAGGTACACCCATCGCGGGCAAGATGCCCGCACTGGGAAGATTTAATTGTTAATATCTGTACTTCTTATGCGAGGAATCTGCTGTAAATTAAAATAGCTTAATTATCGGCAAAATATTTAATTATAGTTGATTCAGCTATTGATAACCAAGGCATTTATACAAAAAGTATATTATTAAAGTTTTTTATTTATAGTGGTGTTTTAATTCGTAAGCATTCAGCCGTCAGCTATCAGCTATCAGCTATCAGCTATCAGCTATCAGCTATTGCCTTTAGTTAGTGATAAAAGCTTTCTTAATTGAGAAACGAAAAATCTTACTACAAAAGTCAGCTTCAAAGTCTATACTCATTTAAACTCCTTTCTTAAGCACAGAGTTTTATTGCTGATAGCTGACGGCTAATAGCTGTTTGCGCAGCATTCCGCAGGAAATGCTTACTTTAATTCATCTGTTGCCATAACCAATAATTTTGTAGTATAATTAAAAATTACAGATAAAAAATAAAGTGTACTTAGAATATCTTATGAATAAAAAAAGTGGTGAAGGATATAAAATAATTAGTGATAATCGCCAAGCTAGATTTAACTATCATATTATTGAAACTTATGAAGCTGGTGTTGCATTACAAGGAACAGAGGTAAAATCAATCCGAGAAGGTAAGGTTAACTTACGAGATGGTTATGCCTTAATTCGTAATAATGAAGCATGGTTACTGAATGTTCATATTTCTCCATATCAAAAAGCAGGAGAATTTTTCAATCACGAACCTCGTCGTAGTAGGAGACTATTGTTACACAAACAAGAAATTCGTAAATTGATTGGTAAGGTAGAACAACAGGGATTAACTTTAGTTCCATTGAGGATGTATTTTAAGCGGGGTTGGGTAAAAGTTGATATTGCTTTGGCACAGGGTAAAAAGCTCCATGATAAACGTGAAACTATTAAACAACGAGATGATAAACGGACTATGCAAAGAGTAATGAAGCAATACTAGAGCCGCTACGCGGAAGTTATAAAGTCAAAAGTTAAAAGTCAAAAGTATTAATTTGTAATTGTTTTAGGATTTTGTAACCAGTTATTTCCGCTATCCTGCACTAGAGCTACCAAGTTTTATCCTTACTTAGCAAGTTTGAAGCTTTAGTTTGCTCATTCAAAAATTAATAATTAATCATTATCTTTCTTGAAAATGGATAGGATTTATGAAAAAGATTTTTTTCTTTATTTCTTAATATGAAATACAAAAAATTGTACTACCTACGAATCTCCCCATCTCCCCATCTCCCTGTCAATCTTTGATAGTAAACATTAACGTATTTCATATAATTTAAAAAAAAGGCTTTAAACCTGAATTATTCGGTAAATTGAATAATACTTATTAGTTATATAGAAATATAATCCAGTTATACAGTATCTGTTTATCATTCTATTTACACTTCAATATTTAACCTCCCCATCACCCCATCACCCCATCACCCCATCACCCCATCACCCCATCACCCCATCACCCCATCACCCCATCTCCCCATCTCCCCATCACCCCATCTCCCTATCTCCCTATCTCCCAAATATATAATAAGTATTCAACCATATTTTATATTAGTAAGATCGGAAGATCGTACAATA
>NZ_JAAHHG010000648.1 GCF_010692555.1 Okeania sp. SIO3B5
AAAGACTTTAGCCTTTTAGGGAACGAAAAAACTGCCTGGTATCACGTCTAAAACGCTCAAAAAGTTAGCATTTTGGGCAAGAGTTGAGCAGAAAAATCTTGGGACAAAACTTAGCTCCTATCTCCTCGCTCATTCCCATTTCTCCTGTCTCCTGTCTCCTGTCTCCTGTCTCCTACCCTCACCCATAAGACTTTTTCAGCAAACCCTAATTAATGCTTTCTCCTGTCTACTAACTCATAACATTCTTATTCAAGATTTCCAATTGACAAAACGGGTATAAAAATAAGCGATCGCCTCTCCAACAACAGTCCGCATACCTGCACTAGACTGCCACCATCTTTTGGGATTATAACCTTTAGGCTCAAGAGCAATCACACCAACTTGAATATCTGGACTGAAAATATTTCGATAAATCATCCAGCTACGGCGAGCGTGGGGTCCTAAAGTATAGATATTGATAGAGTCTACTTTGAGATTAGAGGTTGTTAGCCATTCTTTAACCGCAATAGCAGAGGCAGCAGTGCGATACTTAACAACTTGAGGAGTGGGTATAGCAACTACTCGGTCTGGATCGACACCCAAGGCAATTAAAGTTGCGGCTGTTATTTCGGCAAAGTTATTATACTCTGAGAGATAATGTCCTTTTCCTATGGGCGAACCTGTGGTAATTAATTTTTGATAAGTACCTTGATGAAATTCAGCGATCGCTAATTTTACTGCATAGTCAGACATCCAACCTTCAACTATTAGTATATCTGCTTTTATGGGGGAGTTTACTGCTAAGAATGAATAAATATTAAAGCAGCAAATCGCAATTAGAAAGATAATTAATCCTAGAATTAATATCCATGTCTGGATTGTTAAAATTAATTTTTGTAGCCATTGTAAAAAAATGTTTTTTGGATACATTGAAGTAATGAACTAATAAGTAAAGAAGAAAGAAAATAATAGATTCCAGATAATACTAAATCCGGTGGATAAAACAGATTTATAATTTTTTTCTGTTCTTTACTATTGACCTCGATCAGTAATTTCTTTGAAGTAAATTTGAGGATAATAATAATTACTAAAAACCTTACTATACTTGAGTGCTTTATAAGTTTGCAAAATCAAGGAAGAAGGAAGAGGGAAGAAGGTTTAAAAGCCTGAAAAAAACTTAAATTTCCTGTAGATATTCACCCTTGGGTTTACACACACGATCAAGTACGGACATGATATGATACAGCAAATTCCATCAGGCGTGAGGTACACTAATAGTAGACAAGATGCCTGCACTGGGAACATTTAATTGTTAATATAAGTACTTCATATACGACCGAATCTGCTGTAAATGTTATTATTCTGTATTTTTTTCCTGACTACTGACTATTGACTACTTTTACCGCAAAATCGTGGTCTAAAGCTTCCCCTGTTCAGGGGATAAAAAAAAGAGAATTCCGTATTTTTTTAGCCTCCTTATTGCAGAGGTACTGTTAACGCAGTTCCTCCGGAGGAGGCTAATATCATGTTCGGTTGAATACTTACACTTTGGAGGAAGGAAGGCAGGAGGCAACCCACCCCTAACCCCTCCCAGGAGGGGAAGGCAGAAGGGAAGAAAGGGTTAAAAGGGATAAAGTTTTTTTATAACTGATTATCCGAACATGATATAACTGATAACTTATAACTGAAATGAACCCATTTTTTAGATTTGGTATAACTACTTATCTATTAAAAAATACTCAATCTTCTTCACTTAATTTCAGGAATATTTACTGTTAATAGTTCTTTCTAGTTATGAGCTACTTCTTCCTGTTTTTTGTGTAAATATTCAAAAACACTCTTATCCCCAATGTCTGGAGGTATTGCTTGGAATACCTTTCGTATAGCAAAAATTATAAATAGAAACGCCCAAGTTCCCAAGAAAAACTCTTTGACTTCAAGTAATAAAAAGCCAACCAGATGAGATAGCAGTAAAAAAGGTACTAAAGGTGTGAGGAATTTTGTTTCTAGGCGGTTAAAACAAAAAGCTTCTTTGAAATAAATACCAGTTAAGGCAGCAAAGGTAAAACCAACACCTAAAATGGTAATTGGATTAGTGTAAACTACTAAAAGCAGTGGCTGAGTACTATTAATTGCTAAGATTATTGTAGTAATAGTCCCTATAATCCAAAATAGTTGGAGTAGTCGGTGCAAAATGGCCATATAGATATGAATAGTGACTAAACTTAGACCTAAAGCTAGACAAAAACAGCCATAGATGGGTGTCAGTGCTTTAATAACGGTTGGGTTGTCACCTTGCCATAGGACTAAGGCACTGCCTAATGCAAAACTCAGGGCAGCTATCATCAGGCCACTGCGGTAAATAATGACACTAAGGCGATCGCTTTTTGTTATAGTAAATTCTCCAAAATGTCCTTGATAAACTATGGGTTCTGGGGATTGTAGTATTTGTGTCATAATTTACTCCTAAATAAATATATATCGACTGATTTTTTAATTTTTTTTTAATTTATAGATATTCTTTAATCATTAACCTGGATAAGGGGAGAACTTCATGGCAAAATCTAATCAAAGACAAAATAAAAATAAGTCTCAACTTGATACCAGGAAACTAAAACCAATTGAGATTGATGAGACTATTATATCAGGGAAAACTGGTAAGCTGAATAATGGAGAAAATATAACTATCAGTGTACCTATTGAGGATTTTTTACAGCATATCGGTGCTTTTCAAGGGATGGAGGAAGAATATGAAACAGAACAAATTAACTTAGAGGTTTTTGAACAAAAGTTAGAGGAAATTTTCAATACAAATAATTTAAAGGTTAATCAAAGTAATTTAAAAAAATATTTTAAATATCTCAAGCAAAATATTGAATTTCCTTGTTTAGTGACAGGAATAGAAGAATTTGAGTGGGAAGAACATTATACTATGGGTTCAGGAAGTGAAAAAGAATATCAAAAGCTGAAGAAGAAAAAACCATCTTATACAGATGTGTTTAATCTCCTGAGATTAGATAACCAATTAAATGTAGAGTCTGGAATTTTAGCAGAACTGGAGCGCACTACAGATAGTCAGAAATTTACATTGCCACTAGCTGAATTAGAAGCTGTTATGGAAGATTCTGAGAATGCTGAATTATTAGAGGATTATTCTATGTGGTTTTTTACTTATCTATAATAGGGCTTGCTGATTAAATCTAAAAGCATTGACATATAAAGACTTTAGCTTTTTTTTTGTCTAAAAAAGTGCCTGATTTTCAGTCTGAAACGCTCAAAAAGGAGCGTACTTTAGGCTAATAGTTGGGCAAAAAAATCATTCTTACAATTCTTACTCCTACCTCCTCGTTCATTCCCATTTCTCCTGTCTCCTGTCTCCTGTCTCCTGTCTCCTACCTCTACTAAAAGACTTTTTCAGCAAACCCTATAATAGACCTCTGATAATTTCAGTTATCAGTTATCAGTTATCAGTTATCAGTTATCAGTACCTCTGCCTGAAGTAAAGTGAATTGAAATATTGAACTTGATTTTTTTTCATCCTCTTGAAAGGGGAGGCTTCAGACCTTATTTTTTGGTGAAAAAGATAAAGAGATAAACTTTTTGTAAAAGTAGGGAATTAGTTATGGAGGGAATAGGGAAGATATTTTTAGGAAAAAACACGAAAAATGATTTTTTGAGTTATTTTTACAACCCCAGTTTATCGCAAATAAAGGGCAAGTTTATTTTCTGGAGATGTCTAATAAATTGACAGTAGCCCTATAGTGCTAAAAGTAAAGATACATAAATAGATAATTTCCAACTTAATAATCTTATAGAAGTTATTCATTATGACTACTATATGTTTTTCTACCGATGGCTTTATTAGATATAATTTAAGTTATGAAATAATTTACAACTGCTTGATTTAATAGTAATTTTCTTGTTAATTTTCAATCTGAAACCTGAATAGATTTTGGTTGAGGTTTTAAAGTATATATCTGAGTTTCTGTAGCGATCGCCTGTCGTACATTTAAAGGTAGTTGCAGCATTCCCAACAAAGAAATACCATCCATTACTTTCAAACCACCGATAGTTTTTTGTGCTAACAAAAGGTCTACTTTTTCTGGGTTTGGTGTAGAGGAAAGTTCTTGCTCAGAAGCAATAATAAATCCTAATGGAGTTCCAAAACTGGCAGAATAAGGCTCTACAGAATAAGTATAATTAAACACAGTTTGTAAAGTTTTAAGCACGCGGACATGAAGATACATTTCGGCAGGAGAAATTGAACCTGCTTGTATCATAAAAACTCCATTAGGAGACAAAATTGGACGAATTTTTTGAAAGTATTCTTGAGTAAATAAGGGAAAAGACAGACCATACTCAATAGGATCGGTCAGATCGGAAATAATTACGTCCCAAGTTTCTGAAGAAGAGTTTAAAAAATTCTGGGCATCATCAATAATTAATTCTACGCGGGGGTCTTCAAAAGAATTTTGGTGCATTTCTGGCAAATACTTTTTGCAGGCATCTACTACTTCCCCATCTATATCAACCATAACTAATTTTTCTACAGTTTTCCAGCGTAATGCTTCTCGTAATGTTGCTCCTTCTGCACCTCCAAGTACTAGGACTTTGCGTGGGGACCCATGAAAAATCATTGCTGGATGTACTAAACATTCATGGTAGAGAAATTCTTCTTTAGTGCAAGACTGCCACTTATCATCTAATATTAGAGCTTTGCCATAACTACCTTCAACAATATACATTTCCTGATATTTAGTTTTTTGATAAACCAGCACTCGATCGATGCCATGTTTATAAATATCCCAAGGTGTAATTTGTTCGGCGAACCATAAGTTTGTATTAAGTTTAGCTCCTGCCATTGATTGTTTTCCTCTAAATAAAATAGTTGGGAGTGGGGGAGTGGGGGAGTGGGGGAGTAGGGGAGTAGGGGAGTGGGGGAGTGGGGGAGTGGGGGAGGGGGGGAGTGGGGGAGTGGGGGGGTA
>NZ_JAAHHG010000649.1 GCF_010692555.1 Okeania sp. SIO3B5
TTGAAAACGCTCAAAAAGCTAGTATTTTGGGCTGACTATGGCAGAAAAATAAAGGGAAAATTCTTACTCCTACTTCCTCTATAATTCCCCGTTCCTCCTGTCTCCTGTCTCCTGTCTCCTGTCTCCTGTCTCCTGTCTCCTACCCCTACTAAAAGACTTTTTCAGCAAACCCTAATAAGTTCCTATCGCATTCAATAAATCCAATTGGATCAAATTCCCTTTTAGGGCGATTTGTGTAGGGGCGATTCGCGAATCGCCCCTACATCATATTTATTCATTATTTTTTTAACGACAGGAGCGATCGCCTTCTCAGATTATCCCCCAAACAAACTAGAATCAACCTTAAAAATATCCCCCAAAACTTCAGCCAATTCGTTGCCAATCTCATGCCCACCATTAACTAACTCAAGCACCATATCCTCCGAACCAACAACCCCCACCAAATCTTCTGGTTTTACGTTTTGTTGTTCCATTAAAAACAGTAACACTGAATGAGGAGTAGATGCGGAACCGGGACAATAAAAATCCTGCTCAAATTTCTCAATTAAAACAATCAATAATTCATAAAGAGCATCCTCTTCTGGAGTGCGATTTTGAGCGTGCATCAACTCCTCTACAACTGCAAGCGCTCGTTCGTTTTCATGCTCTGTTTTAATTAGCTTCGGCTGGTATTTTACCAATAAATCACTATATTTTTGTGAGCTAAAAGTAGGGGTCATTTTTCCAATATTCCTTGTTATATTCTGCATGGGTAAGAATGTATTTAATATAAATTAATTGCTTTTGATAATCTATACTAACAATTAAGCGATATCTATTACCGTTCTTAGAAACCTATGATAATCTATATAAATCTATGATTATCTGTTCTATTCCTGCTTCATTCTGGCAACGTCGGCGCCTGTCCAGTCCACAAGCTGTCACGGACGAACTGCCCGCCGTAGCTAAATTTAATGCTGCATTCAAGTCTCGTTCGCGCTAGCGTTGCGGAGCAATCGCAGCTAAAATTGCAGTGTTCGCAATTTGATTACACGCTCTGATAACAACAGAGACTCGCGATTCAGTTCCACACCTACTGCAAGTTTTAGAACTAGGAAACCATCTATCAACAATGGTTAACTTAGAACCGTACAGTTGACATTTGTACTCTAGTTGTCTACGAAACTCATAAAAACCCATATCAGCAACTGCCTTAGCTAGCTTGTGATTAGCCATCATACCTGATACATTTAGGTCTTCTATTACTATCTGGCTGTGGTTTTTAGCCAAATAAGTAGTCAGTTTATGCAATGTATCTGTTCTGATGTCAGCTATCCTGTTGTGTAACTGAGCTATTCTGAGTTGCGCCTTTTTCCAGTTAGAGCGAAAACTTGGTTTTATGCCTGTTCAGATATTGCAGTCTTGATAGTTTAGATTCCAACTTTTTGCATATATTTAGCACCATCAAACACTTCGCCTGTTGACAATGTTGCCAAGGTTTTAACTCCTAAGTCTACACCAACTACATCTACTGATTTCTCAGTATTTATGCTTGCTGTTTCTATCTTAAAACTGACAAACCATCTATCAGATGCCTTAGTTATAGTTACAGATTTAGGAGTAACATTATCTGGCAAGATTTCAAAGGTTTTTACCCAACCAATTCGAGGTAACTTTATACGATTAAAACCGACTGTAATTGAACCATCTAAAGTAAAGCTGTCATCTTTACCTTTTTTCTTGAATTTAGGTTGACCAGACACTTTACTGAATCTTCGCTTCCAAGCCCCTGATAAATACCTTAAAGCATATTGAGGTGCTGTCTTAGAAACCTCGTAGTACCAATAGTTATTAGGTTTAACCATTGCTACTAAAAGTTTATGCAGGTCAATTGCAGTAGGAAATTTAAGTTGACTCTCAGGATTATTTGAATTGTGATTAAGGATGTTCCTAGTCAACCATAGTCCCCAATTCCAAGCGTGACGAGCTACGCCAGCGTGTTTAGCTAGTAAGGTTTTTTGCTGGTTATTTGGGTGTAGTTCAGTTTTGAATCCTAGTAGCATTATTATCAATATAGGTCGTACTAGATAATCACAGATTCTACTAGATAATCATAGATTTTGTCAAGCTGTTATTTACCCTTAATATTAAAAACTGTAAAATTACCAACAGCTTCAGCGGTGAGAAAAACAGATTGCACCTCAATCAAACTTGACCAATTAGCTTTACTAGCAACTTTATACCAGTTATCTAAAGAGTCATTGCAATCGTTATGCTTGCGAGCATATTCCCTTAAACGTCGATAGCTAATGACGTGCATTTGTGAATCAGAAAAATAACTAATTAATATTATAGCAGTTAACAGCCAAAAAAATACTTATTCCAGAAGCTATCGTGAGCGATCGCCGTCCTCAGTAACTCTTCCGGTTCCCCCTGATCAAGGCATGGCTAATTATTTGTCGTCAGAGAATATTGATAACCCTTGGAGAATTAACCTTTGGTGGGCATCAATAAAACCTAAAATCTAAATACATCTTTTATGGTTATGATAATTCCTCAAGCAGTTACAATTATTTATAAGTCATCCCATTATATATAGTTAGTATGGATATACAGGAGAATAGTAACATGAATCTTGGAACTTCCATCATTGGAATTGCAGATAATATAACAGTGGGAATAGGAGGTAGTTCCTCTACAATTGTTGCTCCTAGGCAGTCTAGTCAAGTTGTTAACAAACCATATCCCAACTACAAGGTTATTGTTTTAAATGATGATTTCAATACATTTAAGCACGTTGCTGAATGTTTACAGAAATATATTCCAGGTATGACAAGCGACCTTGCTTGGGAGCTAACTCACCAGGTTCACAACGAAGGTCAAGCCATAGTTTGGGTTGGCCCTCTAGAACAGGCAGAATTGTATCATCAGCAGTTGAGTCGGGCAGGGTTAACAATGGCACCGTTGGAAAAGGCGTAAATAACGAGGGAGGAGTCAGGAGTCAGGAGTCAGGAGTCAGAAGGAAAGAATAAGGTATTAGGGAGGTATCAGGAGGAGAAAGTTTTTCGATCGCGCTATTATAACGCCAGATATTTCCTTCTTCCTTCTTCCTTCTCTCTTCTTCCTTTTGCTATAAACATGATAAAATTCTCCCTGAGATAACTATAGAAAAATACTATGCAGTTAACACCCCAAGAAAAAGATAAACTTTTAATTTTTACTGCTGCTTTATTAGCAGAACGCCGTAAAGAAAAAGGCTTAAAATTAAATTATCCTGAAGCAGTTGCCTATATTTCTGCAGCAATTTTAGAAGGTGCTAGAGAAGGTAAAACTGTGTCTGAATTAATGAGTTTTGGTACAACTTTATTAACAAGAAATGATGTAATGGAAGGTATCCCAGAAATGGTACAAGAGGTTCAGGTAGAAGGAACTTTTCCTGATGGTACAAAATTGGTAACTGTGCATAATCCCATTCGTTAGAAATTACAATTGTTGAAACACAGAATAAATAGGAAAAAATAACTATTATGATTCCAGGTGAAATGATTATTCAAGAGGGAGAAATTGAATTAAATGCAGGTCGCCCCACAGTAAAACTATTAATAGCAAATACAGGCGATCGCCCAATTCAAGTTGGCTCCCATTTCCACTTTTATGAAGCAAATGATGCTTTAAGTTTTGACCGCGAACTCGCTAAAGGAATGCGTCTAGATATTCCCGCAGGTACTGCTATTAGATTTGAACCAGGAGATGAACGGGAAGTAATTTTAGTACCGTTTGTTGGCAGACGAGAAGTTTATGGTTTTAATGGTAGAATTAATGGTAAATTAGATAATTAGACTTCTCCAGAAAAGAGGGAGTAGGAAGTAGGGGGAAATAATTGATGATTTATCTACAATAATTGATTTGATTTTTTATTATTGGAGTAAGCATTCAGCAGTCAGCCAGCCTCCTATGGTCAGAACTGCGGACTTCAGCTATCAGCTATTGCTTTTAGTTTAGGATCAAAGCAATATTTAATTGTCTTACTACAAAAGTTGCTTCCCTTACCCTTAAAGTCAGTTGTTAATTTAAATACTGTCCTATATGAGAAAATCTTGTTGCTGATAGCTGACTGCTAATAGCTGAATGCTTACTTATTGGATATGTCTATTAGTAAAATTAAATTATGAAAAATTATAGCACTACAAGAATTGGTTAGGACATTTTTCAATGCTAAAACCCTTTTAATTATTAATTATTAATTATTAATTATTAATTATTAATTATTAATTGTTCCCTAACGCGTAGCGCTATAAAACACCATCTGCTTGAGAGATTCAATTTCAGTTTGATTGAGGTCTCGCCACTCCCCAGGTTGAAGTTCATTCATGTGCAGACCGGCGATCGCTACTCTAACTAACCGTAGCGTTGGAAAACCGACTGCTGCTGTCATTCTTCGCACTTGACGGTTTCGACCTTCTGTGAGAGTAATTTCTAACCATGCAGTAGGAACAGTTTTCCGAAATCGAATTGGTGGATCGCGGGGTGGAAATTTTGGTTCTACAGGTAACAATTTGACTTTTGCAGGTCGAGTCTGATAATTTTTGATCGTTACACCTCGTTGTAGTTTTCTTAATGCTGCCTTATCTGGTATTCGTTCGACTTGTACCCAATAAGTACGAGGGTGAGCAAATTTAGGGTCAGTTAGTCGGTGTTGGAGTTGTCCATGATTTGTTAGTAGTAAAACTCCTTCACTATCTCGGTCTAATCTACCCACAGGATAAACTGAAGACACGGGAATATAATCCTTAAGGGTTTGACGTTGCTTGGACTCATCAATGTTGTCAGTGAATTGACTTAAAACATTGTAGGGTTTATTAAATAAAATATATCTGTAATTCATCAGTAAAATTATATCAAGTAACGAAAGCAAAGTTTTTTCTTCTTCCTTGTGTTATCATTTCCCTTATGGGTTTAATACCCCACCG
>NZ_JAAHHG010000065.1 GCF_010692555.1 Okeania sp. SIO3B5
TCAATAATACCAAACCACTAAAAAAGTTAGATAAAATATCTTTTAGTGCAAAACTGAGTACAAATGTTACACCCCCAAATCCTACCCATAACCCAGTTAAATCTATTCCTAATGTTTGTAGAAATAAAAAGCCTCCTATCAAGAATATAATGATTGGCAGAGTCTTCTTAATGATAGGAACTAATACATCATCCCACTCTGCCTCTGTTTTTTCTGCGTACTGACTGAGGTAGTAAGAAACTACCTGAGTAAATAATTCACTTACTAAATAAGTGCTGACAGCAATAATTGCTGCAATCAATAATTTTTCAATAATATCTAAATATTTTAAAGAGTCTAAATCATCAATTTCTATTCTGAGAAAAATCAGGATAAAAATTATTGGCAGAGGAGTTTGTAAAATGTTTAGAGTTAAAATTCCTATTTCATTATTTAACTTCCGAAATAAAAACCTAGCCGCATAGAATAGCACTATATATAAAATAAAGGCTAAAACAGTCCAAATGATTAAATCTCCTAGAAAATTACTTAGCTCCTCTTTAATCAAGAGTAGGAAATTGATGGTTGGAGAGTCTAATAATTGTAAAACTTTCAACATAGTCTAAATTAATTCCTATTTGTTTTTTCAGTTGAAACTATACTTTGAAGAAGGAAGAAGGAAGAAGGAAGAAGGAAGAAGGAAGAAGGGAAAATTGCTTATGGAGTCCACACCCAAAACAATTTTAAGCACCCCCATTGACGCTGGGGTATTAAACCTACAAAAGAAAAGATAATTTAAATTGATAAGTTTAACAGCCAATGACCAAAACATCAGGTCTCATATAAAACCAGGGTAATTAGTTATCGTATTGCTAAGAAGTCAGGGGTCAAGAGTCAGGAGTCAGGAGTCAGGAGGCGCGGAGTCAGGAGGCGCGGAGTCAAGAAAGGATGTGAACTATTAAATTTTTAAATTCGTATTCAAACAGAACATCTGTATTCAGAAGAAGTAATTTTGCAATTACTTTATAACCGGATTATATATCAAGCCTACCCTTTCAAGGGGATAAAAAAAGAAAATTAAGTATTTTTTTGCATCCTACTTTAGTAGGAGCTACTGTTAACTGATAACTAATAACTGAAATTACCGAAAAATTCAGGTATAAAGCCTCTCCATTCATGGAGAAAAAAGCGGTCGTAGTGCAGCTTCCCGTAGGGTGGGATGGCGAGGAGACCTCGCCATATCCATGAGACCAAGAGAAGAAAAAAATCCTTTGATCCAATCCTCTTATTTATTTTATAAGAAGAGGTAATTCTAAATTCTAAATTCTAAATTCTAAATTCTAAATTCTTGCAATAATCTCCCCCGTGGCCAGACGAGTACCATTAGCAAAATCCCAACCAGAAACCCCCTTCTTTCCTGACAACTGCACCTGCCACAATAACAACCAACCAGCCCCAGTTTGCAGCACTGGTCCCAAACCCTTAATAACTTTCACTACTTCCCCCACACTCCCAGAAACCTCAGACTCAGAAGACCAAACCTTCTCTAACTTCTGTAACTCAGGTGGCAACTCCGACCAATATTCAGCACCTACTGGCACAGTTGCCATTACCTTCAAAGACTGACCCCGAAAACTGGTGACACAGTTAGGAAAAAACCCCCTTATTTGGTTGTGAATTTCCAAAGCACTCCTGGACCAATCAATTTGATAATCAGAATTTTGAATCAGCGGAGCATAAGTTGCCAAAGAATCATCTTGAGCAATAGGTTCAATATCCCCTTTCTCCAACTTCAACAAAGTTTCCCACAATAAATTAGCCCCATCCTTTGCCAAAACTTCCGCCACAGATGCAGCATTATCCAATAAACTCATAGGAATAATACTCTTCAACAACATTGGACCTGTATCCATCCCCACATCCATCAACATCGTGGTATTACCTGTTTCCTTCTCACCATGATAAATAGACCACTGAATAGGAGCAGCACCGCGATACTTGGGCAAAATCGAACCATGAACATTTACACAACCCAACTTCGGCATATCTAAAATTTCCGCAGACAAAATCTGTCCATAAGCAACTACCACAAATACATCTGCTTGTGCTTGTCCTAATAAATTGAGAGTTTCAGTATGTTTTTTAACTCGACGGGGTTGCCAAACAGGGATACTGTGAGAAACTGCTAATGATTTAACTGGAGATGGGATTAGTTTATTACCACGTCCCCGTCGCTTATCAGGTTGAGTGACAACTGCCACAACTTCAATTTCTGGCCGAGTTAATAATTTTTCCAGAGTGGGAACAGCAAATTGGGGTGTGCCAAAGAATATTATTTTCATAGAAGGAAGTCAAAAGTCAAAAGTCAAAAGTAAGATTTTATAGAAGCTCAAAACGAAGTTATAAGTTATAAGTAAAATTTTATAGAGCTACAAAACGAATGGTATAATAAAATTTATACATAAATATAGTCATATATAGTCAAGTGATGTCAAATATCTCCGTTTATTTGTACAAAAGAGCGCCTTTATATTTGACAAAATTTAATAACTCAAAGGCAATATGTTTAATAGTATAATGAAATTGGCTGGTAATTCCAGACTAAATAAAAATAAAAATTCCTAAATTCTCGAATCCTAATATAATTTTAACCCCTTGATTTATGAAATTAGTTGAGAGACATATCCCATACAAAAAATCATCGATTTTATGATGAAATTGACAGACTATGTTTCTTGTCGAAAAATCTTTATAACTATGGCAATTATTTAGTGCGTCAATCTTTCATATTTGAAAATACTTATCGTTACTATTACGACCTGCAAAAAACACTCTCTACTCAACCAGACTATAAAGCAATGCCAGCTAAAGTCTCTCAACAAATATTGATGATACTAGATAGAAACTGGAAAAGTTTTTTAGCTGCGAATGAAGTCTATAAACAGAACCCATCAAAGTTTAATTCTCGTCCTCGCCTTCCTAGATATAAAAATAAAATAACGGGAAGAAATCTTGTAGTTTATACCACACAAGCCATCAGCAAGAGGCAATTAAAACAAGGAATTATTAATCCCAGTAAAACAGGAATTTATCTAAAAACTTTAGTACCTACTGCACAAATTAAACAAGTTCGTCTCATTCCAAGACTTAATCATTATGTAATAGAGGTAATTTATGAGAAATGTGAAAAACAATACGAGCTAGAGAAAAATCGTTGTGCCAGTATTGATATAGGATTAAACAACTTAGCTACATTTTCATGTCGGCGAGAGCCGAAACCTTTAATAAGCGCCGAAATCAAACCCAAGAGTGATAAATGGCAGACCGTTAAAATCTATAAATCAATACTACAACAAAGTTAAAAGCTTCCTACAGTCTCAACTCCAGGAAAATCAATCAAGTAAGAGACTAAAAAAGCTTATGTTAAAAAGAGAATTTAAAATCAACGATTATCTTCATAAATCATCTCGTTTAATTATTAATACCCTGATTAATCAGAAAATAGGAACATTAATAATAAGGCACAATGAAGAGTGGAAGCAGAAGATAAATTTAGGGAAAAGAAATAATCAAAATTTTGTATCTGTTCCCTATAACAAATTAATAGAAATGTTATCTTATAAAGCCAAGATGGTAGGGATAGATGTAATTATTACAGAAGAATCTTATACCTCAGCATCGAGTTTTATAGATAATGATTTAATTCCAGTGTACAAGGAAGGTGAGAATAATCAAGTCACTTTTTCAGGAAAAAGAGTAAAAAGAGGTTTGTATCGTACCGCAAGCATTGGGTTAATCAATGAGTTACGTGAACGGTTCTCTAAATATTATGAGAAAAGCAGTCCCAAATGTCTTTGACCATGGGATAGAGAAGCCAGTGCGTTGGGCGGGTCCCCCGACTTGAAGCAACTGGCGTGGTGTTGTAGTTCACCCAGTCAGAGTAACACCTGCGATCGGGAGGATATGTCATATTTGACTATATTTTTATGAACTATAAAAACATTCTCTATCTTCAACATTACCAAATCTTGATAAATTTTTTCCCTCCTGACTCCTGAGTCCTGTTCATTATATGGATAATGGATAATGGATAATTGATAATTACCTCTGGTTAAAACCGTTACGGAATTGAATATAAGGAATATTTTCTTTTCTCTTGGTCGATTGGATATGGTTAGGAAACCCATCCATCCCATCCTACGGAATGCTCCGCAAACGACCGCTTTTTCCCCTTAAAAGGGGAGGCTTTAGACCTGAATTATTTAATTATTAATTATTAATTATTAATTATTAATTATTCGGTGAATATGCACCTTAGACATTTACATTTACGACAGTTTCGGAACTATCTAGACCAGAAAGTTAATTTTGATGCGGCCAAAACAATTTTAGTGGGAGATAATGCCCAAGGTAAATCTAATCTACTGGAGTCAGTAGAGTTACTTTCTACTCTCAAATCTCATCGGGTTAGTCGCGATCGCGATTTAATCCTAGATGGCAAACCAGCGGGACAAATACAAGCTAACTTAGAAAGACAAGTTGGAAATATTGAGCTGACTTTAACTGTACGGAGTCAAGGTAGACGCACTGTGGCAGTTAATGGTGAAACTTTACGTCGCCATTTAGACTTTTTAAGCATTCTGAATGTGGTTCAGTTTTCCAGTCTAGATTTAGATTTAGTCAGAGGTGGGCCTGAAGTTCGCCGTCACTGGTTAGACCGACTATTGGTACAACTCGAACCTGTCTATGCTCACATTCTGCAACAGTACAATCAAGTTTTGCGCCAACGGAATGCTTTGTTAAAGCAGATGCGCCAACAGAAAATGGCAGCAGAAACTACTGGTTCCATAAATTCTATTTCTCCTCAAGAGTTAGCTTTGTGGGATGCTCAGTTGGCAACTACTGGAGCGCGGGTAATTCGCCGAAGAAAGCGTGTTTTACAGAGGTTAGCGCCATTAGCGAGTGAGTGGCATCGGGCGATCGCTGGAAATATGGAAGTTTTGCAGATGGAATATTTGGCGAATGTGATGGTTGATAGTAAGGAATTGATTATTCAAGATAGTTTGGAGGGTGTACGTCAGGCTTTTTTAGAAAAAATTAAGGTACGGGCGATCGCCGAACAATATCAAGGTACTACAGTAGTAGGTCCTCATCGAGATGATGTAGCTTTTACTATTAATGATACTCCAGCAAGACAATATGCTTCTCAAGGACAGCAGCGCACTTTGGTGTTAGCGTTAAAGTTGGCGGAGTTGCAACTTATTGAGCAGGTTGTAACGGAACCACCGTTGTTGTTATTGGATGATGTGTTAGCAGAGTTAGATTTACATCGACAAAATCAGTTGTTAGAAGCAATTACAGACCGTTTTCAAACTTTGATTACTACTACTCATTTGGGGTGTTTTGATGGTCAGTGGTTACAAGATACTCAAATTCTTTCGGTGCGATCGGGAGAAATTAGTTATTTCTTGGATTTTTGATTATCAGGAAAGGCAGAGGGCAGGAAGCAGAAGGCAGAAGGGAATTATGACTCCTTATTTAGGGTTTGCTGAAAAAGTCTTTTTTAAGGAGTAGGGGAGTAGGGGAGCGGGGGAGTAGGGGAGTAGGGGAGTAGGGGAGTAGGGGAGAAATTGATGAACCACATCTTCATATCATGTCCGTTGGTATCGTTTGTGTAAAATTTAGCGTGGATATCTACAGGAAATTTAAGTTTTTTTCTTGCCTGTTGCCTGTTGCCTGTTGCCTATTTACCATACAAGACCGATGCTACCGGACATGATATCACACATCAAACTTTGTAGGGACGTTCCCATGGTTATATCATGTCCGGATAATCAACGATCAAAAACCTTCTCTCTTTGAACCTTTTTTTCCCTTCAGCATAGCTGCCTCTCTTGGTACGCATTCCCTTGCGTCTAACGCCGACGCGGAGTCGCACCGCTTCTGCCCTCTGCCTTCCTTCCACCAAAGTGTAAGTATTCAACCGGATATGATATTAGTCCCTACTAGACATCTCCAATAATAAAAAATCAAATCAATTATCCCCTAGAAATTATCAATTATTCCCCTCCACCGGAGGGGTTATATAGAATCCGGTTATATAGTATATGTTGATAATTCTATAATTACAGGACTTACGCAACGACACTAATTGTAGTGGTTAAATCAGAAATAATGACCAAATCATACACTGTATGTGGCGGTACTGCGTAAGTCCTGAATTACTTAAATATTTAATCTCCCCCACTCCCCCACTCCCCTACTCCCCTACTCCCCTACTCCCTACTCCCTACTCCCTCTTTTCCGGAGAGGTCTACTGTGGTTTGCCCAAATGAAAACCGCTTTTTATTCACCTAAAATATATAAATAAGTTTAGTATCTAGGAAATAAGAAATGGATAATAATCAAAATTCTGTATATACTTGGTGGAAAAGTCGTATTGCTGTTCGCTATTTGGTAATTACAAGTATTTTATTAATAAGTATCAACCTAGTAGCAGAAATAGTCCTAATCCGACAAAACTTGAAATGGCAGTTAGGGAAACTAGAAAAAAAAGCTGAAAATGAAGTCCAATTTTTAAGTACTATAAGTGGAGAAGCAATTGTTAAGTCAAATTTCAGCAGTTTACAAACATTTATGGAACGTATAATTAACGATAGTAATTTTACTTACAGTGCTGTCATAGATCGACAAGGAGTTATCCTCGTAGCTCAAATCGATATAGAAGACCCAATGATCGCCAAGGAGCTTAAAATACATAACTTGAAAAAAAATAATATTCTCAATATTATTAATCACCTTAAAGAAAAAGATAATATATACGAAGTAAGTTCTCCAATTATTAATAATGGTAAATATCTTGGAGAGTCAAGATTAGGTTTTTCAGTAAGTAAAACTAGAACAGAATTATCTCAAAATGTTGTCAAAACTTTAGTTATTTCTATGACTATGAGTGGAGTGCTAGTGACTGTAATAATAATTTTGTTTCAGCGACAAGTGGGTGTTCCATTACAAAAATTAACTGAGCTTGCTGCAGCACTGACAAAAAGAAAATTAGACGAAAATAATGAAACCCAAGGCAATGATCAAATAGGTATTATCCAGGGTAGTATGCATCAAATGGCCACTCAAATTCAAGAAAATTTGCTAGATTTACAACAGCAGATTGCAGAAAGGGAGAAGACAGAAACTGCGCTGCTAGAAAGAGAGAAAAAATATCGATATGTAGTTGACAATATTGCAGAAGTAATTTTTCAAACAGATGCTACAGGTAAATGGATATTTCTCAATGCAGCTTGGGAAAATATGACAGGTTTTACGGTAGAAGAAAGTCTAGGAAAGAACTTCTCAGATTTTATACATCCATCTGAGCGCCTCCAGACTCTAAACAAGTTCCAAAGTTATATCAACGATCGAGATCGAGATAGTAAAAATGAAAATATAGAATCCCTCTACCTGACTAAAGAAGGTGGGTTTTGTTGGATTGAAGCATTTATCCAAACTCATTTTGATGCAGAGGGTAATTTAACTGGAACATCGGGAACTCTGAATAATATTACCCAACGCAAACAAGTGGAGGAAGCTTTAAAGCTTAGTCAGTTTTCCTTAGACAAAGCTGCGGATGCAATTTATTTAATGGGTTATGATGCCAAATTTTTCTATGTAAATGAAGCGGCCTGTCGTACTTTAGGTTATTCCAAAACTGAACTTCTACAGATGAGGGTTTTGGATATTGATACCGTCATCTCATCTGAGGAAAAGTGGAGGAAACATTGGCAAGACTTGAAAAAATTTTGCACTTTCAGACTAGAAAGTTTTCACAGAACTAAAGAAGGTAAAATTATTCCAGTAGATGTGACTGTGAATTATTTAGAATTTAATGGTAAAGAGTATAATTGTACTTTTGTTCGGGATATTAGCGAACGTAAACAAATAGAAAAAGAAATCCGAGAAGGAGAAGTAGCTATTCGTTCTCTTTACAAAGTAGCTTCAGCACCAAAGCTTAACTTTAAGCAACGAATACAAGGACTTCTAGCTATGGGAAGACGACGTTTTGAACTTGAAATTGGTATTCTAGGATATGTTAATGGCGATCGCTACAAAGCTATTGCTGTACAAAAACCAAAACACATTGATTTTTCAGTTCAGGTAGAAGATGAGTTTGATTTAGACGAAACTTTTTGTGGCACAGTCTTTCGTTCGGAAAAATTTATATGCTTTGAGGCAGCTCAGGAATCAACATGGTATTCCCATCCTGCCTACACTAACCTTGGTTTAGAGGCATATATGGGTACTCCTGTGTCAGTGGGAAGAGTACCTCATGGTGTACTTGCCTTTGGCAGTTTAAATAAACGGACGACTCCTTTCAAAGATAGCGATCGTCAACTTTTAAGACTTATGGCTCAATGGGTAGGCAATGAATTAGAACGTCAGCAAGCTCAGATAGCTCTAGAAAGACAAGTCCAACGAGGAGTGTTATTGAGGCAAATTAGCCAAGAAATTCGCCAGAGTTTAGATATTCATACAATCTTTCAGACTACAGTTAACCAAGTTGGTTCTGCTTTTAAAGTAAATCGCTGTATGATTCATACTTACATTAACATAGCTCTACCAGAAATTCCCTATATGGCAGAATATTTGGAGACTGGGCATCCATCTTTACTAGATTTGAAAGTTCCAGTTGTCGGGAACCCCTATGTGCAACAAATTTTATCTCAAGAACGAGCTGTTTCTACTCCTAATGTAGATACCGATCCGTTGCTTAAACCAATGGTAGATTTATGTAGGCAGATAAATCTCAAATCAATGTTGGCAGTACGAACTTCTTATCAAGGAAAAGCTAATGGTATTATAGGATTACATCAATGTGATTCTTACCGTGAATGGACAACAGAAGAAATAGAACTATTGGAAGCAATAGCAGGACAAGTAGGTATAGCGATCGCTCACGCTCATCTGTTGGAGCAAGAAGTTTTGCGAAAAGAGGAGTTGACTCTGAAAAATCGTGCTTTGTCAAAAGCGACAAAAGCAGCAGAAGCAGCAGCTCAGGCAAAAAGTCAATTTCTCGCCACAATGAGTCACGAAATTCGGACACCGATGAATGCGGTGATTGGTATGACTGGTTTGCTCCTAGATACAGAACTGCAACCTCAGCAAAGAGATTTTGCTGAAACTATTCGCATGAGTGGAGATAGTTTACTGACTCTAATTAATGATATTCTTGATTTCTCAAAAATTGATGCTGATAAATTAGAACTAGAAGAACAAGCATTTGATTTACAACAATGTATTGAGGAATCTTTGAATTTGTTAGCTTTGAGAGGGCAAGAGAAAAATCTGGAGTTGGCTTACATGGTTGAACAAATGACACCCCTGAAAATTGTCGGAGATGTGACTCGTTTACGACAAATTCTAGTGAATTTGCTCGGTAATGCCATTAAATTTACTAATGCGGGAGAAGTCACGATTCATGTACAGGCAACTCCAAAGAACCGTAGTTACGAGCATGACATTTATGAAATTCAATTTGCTGTGCAAGATACTGGTATCGGTATTGCTCCAGAGCAAATGGACCGTTTATTTAAGTCTTTTAGCCAGGTTAATTCTTCTATTAATCGTAATTATGGTGGCTCTGGTTTAGGCTTGGCAATTAGTAAAAAGTTAAGTGAATTAATGGGGGGTAAAATGTGGGTAGAAAGTAAAGTAGGTGAAGGCTCAACTTTCTACTTTACCATAGCTGCTAGGCCTGCGATGGATTTAACTAACGTTAATGAAGAAGCAAAGCAATATTTAACAGAAAAACGATTACTTATAGTAGATGATAATACAACTAATCGAAAAATGCTAGCTTTACAAGGACAGTCTTGGGGAATGTTAACTTGGGCAGTTGCTTCTGGTAGTGAGGCTATTGATTTAATTAACCAAGGCATGAAGTTCGATCTAGCTATATTGGATATTGATATGCCTGAGATGGACGGCTTGGCTCTAGCGATAACTATCCGCAAACAAACTTCAGGTCGAGATTTACCTCTGATTATGTTAGGTTCGCTAGAAGAACAGAAGTTATTGACAGAATCTTCAGACATTAATTTTGCTGCATTTATTAAAAAACCAATTAGAATATCTTCGCTTTATCATACAATAATTAATATTTTTACAGGGAAAAAAGTTAGTATAGAAAATTTAGCTGTTGCACCGAAGGCTAAAATTAAGCCAGTACAAAATTTGCGAATATTACTGGCAGAAGATAATGTAGTCAACCAAAAAGTCGCCTTGTTACAGCTACAGCAGTTAGGATATCGAGCAGATGTGGTGGCAAATGGCATAGAGGTTTTAGAGGCTTTGCAACGTCAGCCTTATGATGTAGTGTTGATGGATTTGCAAATGCCAGAAATGGATGGGTTGGAAGCTACTCGTCTTCTACATCAGCAATATTCTCCTGAATTATGCCCACGTATTATTGCTGTTACTGCTAATGCTATGTTAGAGGACCGCAATGAATGTTTGGAGGCTGGCATGAGTGATTTTATCTCTAAACCGATCCAAATTCAAGAGTTAGCCCATGTACTACAGCAAGTTAATCGAATTGATGCAGATATATCAATATGGCAAAATAGTTTTGATACTAATATTATTCAAAATAATCAACATTTAAGTAATAGTATTATTAGAGATAATTCGATAAAAAAGGCCAAGTCAATGCGAGATATTACAATGTTAGAGTCAATTAGAAAGATGGGAGGCGATGAACTTTTAAATGAAATTATTGGAGATTATCTTAATTATGCTCCTGGTAGGTTAGCAGCAATTCGAGAAGCAATTACTGCTAATGATGCTAAGGCATTAAGAAGGGCAGCTCATGTTTTGCGCTCTAGTAGTGGTAATCTGGGAGGAGTTATGATGGGGGATATATGTAATCAGTTGGAAAATTTGGGACGGGCAGATACTACCATAGGAGCGGCAGAAATTTTTTCTACACTTGAAAATGAGTACGAACAATTTAAACAATATTTAATTAATTTTAAATTGAGTAATAATATTGATTTGCCAACTTCTTCAGCAACTGCTACTGCTGTCGCCGAAGATATTTCCACTGATATTTCTGAAGCAACTGCTGTGACTGGAGATATTTCTACTGATACTTATGAAGCAACTGCTGTGACTGGAGATATCTCCGCTGATACTTTCAGTAATTATATTAATAATATTAATCACTCAGTTTTAGATTTAACAGTTTTAGATTCCATTCGTCAAGCGGAAGGCACAAACGCAAATAATGTTATAGCTAAAATGATTGAGGATTATTTAGAAAATGCTGCTCATTATATGCAACAAATTTTCAATGCAATTGCTATTAATTCAACAGAAAAATTGAAACAATATACTCAACGTTTTGGTGTTTTGAGTTATCAAATTGGAGCCATAAATATTCCTAGTTTATGCGATAAATTAGGAAATTTACCCGGTTCTGAACTGATAACTGAAGGCATGGATTTGGTATTAGAACTTGATAGTGAATATGAAAAAGTAACAGCAGTTTTGAAACAGGAGTTATTGAGTTATGTAAATAATTAATAATTAATAATTAATAATTAATAATTAATAATTAATAATTATTGAATGTATTTCATAGTGCATCTACCTTTTTACCGAAAAATTCATGTATAAAGCCTCTCTATTTATAGAGAAAAAAGAAAAAAATCCTTTGCTCCAATCCTTTTATTTACAAGAAGAAGTAATTTAGAATAATTAATAATTAATAATTAATAATTATTGAATGTATTTCATAGTGCATCTACCTTTTTACCGAAAAATTCATGTATAAAGCCTCTCTATTTATGGAGAAAATAGAATTCGGTTGAATAGTTATTGTATAGTTGGGAGTAGGGGAGTGGGGGAGTGGGGGAGATTAAAGGCTTGAAGTAATTATAAAATTATCAACATATACTATATAACCGGATTCTATATCACATACATATACTATATAACCGGATTCTATATAATTCTAAATTCTAAATTCTAAATTCTAAATTCTAAAAAAGCAGTCCGCAGGAAATGCTTAAGGTTAAAATTACTGTAAATCTGAGGGAGTATTACAGTTAAATAACATTTTTTCTACCTGAGTATCAATGGATATTTGTTGAATTGGAATTCGAGTTAGTAAATTTTGAAAGGAGCGATCGCCAAGGTCAATATATTTTTGTAATTCAATTTTTATCTGTTGCCGATAGAAACCACATAATGGTTCCCATCCTTGAGGTGTTTTCGGAACAAAAGCTAAAA
Source organism: Okeania sp. SIO3B5 (assembly GCF_010692555.1). Lineage (GTDB taxonomy): Bacteria > Cyanobacteriota > Cyanobacteriia > Cyanobacteriales > Microcoleaceae > Okeania. The sequence goes on from NZ_JAAHHG010000065.1 coordinate 12,262, forward strand.
TTTCAGGAGAAAGTTGGTTCAACTGAGTTGCCCAAGTTTGAATAATATCTAAGTTCAACAGAGGTAAATCACACCCTAATAGTAAAATCCAATCGCTATTTATTTGAGCTAATCCCTGAGTAAAAGCAACTAAAGGTCCTTCAGTTTTAATCTCCGTTAACCATTCACATTCTGTAGGTAAAATATGCTGATATTTTTCTGGCCAAGGAGTAATAAGATAAACTTTTTCCGTACATTTACTAGCTACTTGATAAACTCTTTTTAGCATAGGTATATTTTGCCAAGGAATTAAAGCTTTATCTTTACCCATACGAGAACTTTTACCACCTGCAAGAATGAGTGCTACTAGATGATTTTTCTGGAGTGAAACTGAAGATGTATTCATATCATGTCCGCTTGAATACTTATATTTTAGTGGAAGAAAGGCAGAAGGCAGAAGGGTTTCTTAAAATTGTGACTTAATTCTATACACGCTCCAACGCTATCAGACATCATATCATTCAATGCACGACCATTACAATGCACCACCACCACCAAACTTTCTTCTCCTTCTCCTACTGATATATTATTTTTTTCACCACTTCTCCCTCCTGACTCCTGACTCCTGGCTCCTGACTCCTACTGAATATATTATTTTTTTCACCACTTCTCCCTCCTGACTCCTGACTCCTGACTCCTGACTCCTGACTCCTCCCTAATATTTGATGTAAATTAACCACATCACCAATAACCGCAATAGCTGGTGCTTTAAACCCAGTTACTTCAATTTGTTCTACAATATTTTCGAGAGTAGCAATTAATTCTTTTTGATCGGGACGAGTTCCCCACTGAATTAAAGCAATGGGTGTTTCTGGCGAACATCCGGCGACCATAAGTTCTGTAATAATATTATGTAAGTTATGAACTCCCATATAAATTACAATAGTTTCTGAACCCTGAGCGATCGCTTGCCAGTTTATATTTGCTCGATATTTACCTGTTGCTTCGTGACCTGTGACAAAAGTAACTGAGGAACTATAATTTCTGTGGGTAAGGGGAATACCAGCATAAGCAGGTGCAGCAATACCAGAAGTAACACCGGGAACAACTTCTACAGGTACTCCTGCTTGCATTAAGTCTTCCATCTCTTCTCCACCACGACCAAAAATAAAGGGGTCGCCTCCTTTCAAACGTACTACCACTGCATGAGTTTGAGCTTTTTGAACTAGCAGTTGAGTTGTTTGTGTTTGTGGTAGGGAGTGGCGACCGCGACGTTTGCCTGCATTGATTTTTTCTGCATTGGGGTTAATCATTGCTAGGATAGGACTGCTGACTAGAGCATCGTAGATAACGACATCTGCTTGTTCTAATAGCACTTTGCCTCTGAGTGTAAGTAGTCCAGGTTCTCCCGGTCCTGCTCCTACTAAATATACTTTGCCTACACATTTTGACTGATTCATATTTATTATTTTAGATAATTATGCAATATAGTTAAGTAATTCTATTCAGTTATTGAGCTGTTATTTAGAACTACTATATTTAATCATACAAATAGTCTAATTTTATGTCAATATTCTATTTTTTTATCCATTTTATACAAAGAATTAGGGTAAGAATTTCCTGGGGAATGCTGCGCAAACAGCTATTAATTGTCAGTTATCAGCAAAAAAAGGGGGGTTTAATAAATGATAGACTGTTTCAGCCAGCTTTTATAGTAAGTATAAATTATGACTCAATTAGTAAAGCTTTTATCTAAAATTAAAAGCAATAGCTGATGGCTTAATGTGTTATACAAATTTGATAAATGTTTCCTACAAATAGCTAGGGTATTTCTTAGAATCCAGCAATTCTGCAATCCAGAATTCGTATGGGGATAGATTTAATACCATTTTTGATGTTGTAAATTATCTTTTTCCTCAAATATACTTTATTTGAAAGTTTATTTATGATTCTTATTATTCGTAACATTCTTTTTTCAAAATGGTATAATACCATTTCTCCATGAAGTTGCGCTTAATAAAAGATAACAGCTATTAGTAAAATTCAGGTTTTGGTAAGAACTTATTAAGCGCATTGTTACAGATAAATGGTATTACGAATGAATAAAGAAGAGTTCATTAATGGATAATTGATAATGGATAATTGATAATGGATAATTGATAATGGATAATTGATAATTACCTCTGGTTAAAACCGTTACGGAATTGAATATAAGGAGATATTATTTCTTTTCTCTTGGTCGATTGGATATGGCGAGGAGACCTCGCCATCCCTCGACCGCTTTTTCCCCTTAAAAGGGGAGGCTTCAAGGCGCGAATTATTTAATTATTAATAATTAATAATTCGGTAATTGTTAATTATGGTTTGCTGATTAAATCTAAAAGCATTGACATATAAAGGTTTTAGCATTTTTTAGTTAAAAAAAGGTCCAAGCTTTTAGGTCGTAATGGTTCAAAAAATTAGCATTTTAGGCTCATAGTTGCGCAGAATAATCAAGGGATTATTCTTCCTCCTACCTCCTCTATAATTCCCCGTTCCTCCTGTCTCCTGTCGTAAGCATTCAGCCGTCAGCCATCAGCTATCAGCTATCAGCTATTGCTTTTAGTTTAGGATAAAAGCAATATTTAACTGTCTTACTACAAAAGTTGCCTCCCTTGCCCTTAAAGTCAGTTGTTAATTTAAACACCGTCCTTTAAGGAGAGAGTCTTGTTGCTGAAGTCCGCAGTTCCTCTGTAGGAGGCTAGCTGACAGCTAATAGCTAAATGCTTACCTCCTGTCTCCTACCCTTACCCATAAGACTTTTTCAGCAAACCCTAATTATTAATTATTAATTATTAATTATTAATTATTAATTATTAATTATTAATTATTAATTATTAATTATTAATTATTGAATGTGGTTGTACCTCTAAAGTACCATTATCATAAAATAAAATTGTAAACTCAGCCCATTCTGTTTTGAGTGATTCTTTTTTAGTAGCAGCGTCAGAATTAACTAGACTGGGTATCGGTGTCTTTTCCAGATGATCTGCTGCTATTTGATTAAAAGGTTCGTAAGTAGCGATCGCTCCATTTTTATCTACTTTAACTAGGTATATTGAAGTTATATTGAGGGGAGTTTTCCAGGCTCGATCGATAGTATTGTATAGTTTTTGTTTTAATTCTAATAACTCTGTTTTGTTGGTAATTTTTTTAGCTATTGGCTCTATATTTTGGGGTGGAGAATTAGTTGTTGTTCTTACATGGTTGTTGGTATTTTGATTATTTTTTTTTGCAGCCTTCTCTGAAAATTCAGATGTTTTATTTACTGTCTCAATACTGCCGACCATTGTTGGTTGAACTTGACTTTTATCTATTGTCTCTAAGAGCTGACTTTTTGTCTCTGTTGAACTTGAGTTATAAACAACATTAGCTACAACTTTAGCTTTATTTTCTTGATAAATATCTCTAGCGATCGGGATGCGATAAAATCCAGCAATAAAAACTAGAATAAGAGTAGTTAATGAAATTAATGATGCTGTTTTAACTTGTTTAGTTAATTCCGTTTTACTGCCAGGGACTGTATCTTTAGCTGAAATATCTATTTTCACAATTATCATTTCGGCTTCCTGGGGTTGGATAGTTATTTCTTTGCTTGAACCAACTCTAATGTGCAACAGATTAGAAAATTTTGCTTGCCGCAATACTTGCACTGGTTTATTAGAAACTACTCCCTTTTCTTCTAGTCTCTGAACAATTCTTCTTGTATCGTCACTGCTGATAATTCGATCTACTATTGCTATTTGCCCTGTTTTTAAATCCGATAAATTCATCATCATTAATTCTTATTAATTTATTGTTATTATTTTCTCCAAGATTCTACATTATATTAGAGTTGTTGGGAAATAAAAATTCAAAGGGTGCATCTCAATGCGTGAATAAAGCCAAAAATTTATCGCTTTTAGGGACTTCCAAATAAAAAACTATCCCATTAGACATCTCCAGAAAAGAGGGAACACCGGAGCTGGGAACAGGGAACCCACCCCTAGCCCCTCCGGTGGAGGGCAGGGCTGTTTCATTCTCGATAGACACGGGGACACGGGGACACGGGGACACGGAGACACGGAGACACGGAGACACGGGGATGAGGGCTTTTAATTTATGATTAAAAGTTGACTTTTCACCATTTTAGTTAGAGTAAAAGGGATGCTTATTGGCGCTCAAAATCGGCAAATTTTGGCAAATTTCACTGTTCCACAATGCCCATTACTCCCGTTCTCCCGCTCATCTTTAATCTACAATACTTTGAAACAGCCCTGCTCCGGTGGAGGGGAGGGGAACAATTGATAATTTATGTACGATAATTGATTTTATTTTTTATTTTTGGAGATGTCTATTAGCTATGAAAGTAAGGGAGTAGGGAGTAGGCAGTAGAGAAGAAATTGAAAAAGTAAGAAAGTAGAGAGTAGCTAGTTAACGATCTAAGTACAAAAATTGGGATAATTTATTTTCTGCTATTCCCTTACAGCGGTTTTCATTTGGGTAGACCACAGTAGGGACGTTCCATGGAACGTCCCTACTGGGTTTTGCTTATGGCGATGTGGTTCATCAATTTGAAAAGCGCTGTAGGCAACAGCTCATCTAGCAACAGGCAATAGAGAATAGGGAATATAGGAATGAGTGCTTAGGTATTTACAATGTCCAGCTCAAAGTGCAGTAAGCGAAAAGGTATACAAAAAATAATGTGTAATATTATGTTCGGTTGAACAGTTATAAATAAACTACTCAGAATTCAGAATTCAGAATTTCCTAGGTCATGCTACGCAAACAGAATTCAGGAGGGAAGAAAGAAGAAAAGAAGGAGAAAGTTTTTTATCACTAATTATCCGAACATGATATAAAGCCTCTCCTTTTAAGGAGAAAAAAAGCGGTCGAGGGATGGCAAGGAGACCTCGCCATATCCAATCGACCAAGAGAAGAAATCAGATTTCCTTATATTCAATTCCGTAACGGTTTTAGCCAGAGGTAATTAGGGCTTGCTGATTAAATATCAAAGCATTTACTGATATTGGTATTGGCCTTTTTAGGGTAGAAAAAAGTGCGCCTGTTTTAGTCTAAAACGCTTAAAAAGTTAGTATTTTAGGCGCATAGTTGGGCAAGACAATCTTTGGAAAATTCTTACTTCTACCCCCTATAAATTCCCCGTTCCTCCTGTCTCCCCCTCCTGGGAGCAGGGCTATTTCAAAGTATCGCAAGTTAACGATGAGCGGGAGAATAGGAGTAATGGGGATCAAAGAATCGCAAAATTTACCAAAATTGGCTGATTTTGAGCGCCAATAACGTCCCTTTTGCTCTGACTAAAATGGTGAAAAGTCAATTTAATCATAAATTAAAAGCCTCTATCCCCGTGTCTGGTGTGTCTCCGTGTCCCCGTGTCTATTGAGAATGAAACAGCCCTGCCCTCCACCGGAGGGGCGAGGGGTGGGTTGTCTCCTACCCTCACTCATAATACTTTTTCAGCAAACCCTAATTATTAATTATTAATTATCAATTGATGAACCTACCCCAGCATTTTGTACCCACAGAACAAATAGGTGTCTGTAATTGCACCAACATCTCCTGGAAATATGAACACTCCTAAGTCTTGAGTTCCAGAATTACAGAGTGCTTCAAAGTCAATTTCCAACACACCATGGAAAAGGTTTGGCCACTTAGCATCGGCTACACAGGCAATGCTATGCACATCGCAGTCGCATTTTTCCTCCTTGATTTTACCCATGCGCTGTCCTACCCAAAACTCAACAATGTGGTGTGCGCTAGGATCGGCTCCAGGAGCTTCAAAAAAGATTTCTAGCCGTTGGACACCTATCCTTTTGTTTCCAGTCAAATACGGGAACATATCCCGACTAAGCCGAATCCCCAATTGCTTGTTGCCTGCAACATTAGACGCAGTGCCAACAAATGAATGCCAGGCTTCCGGAAGCTCACGCTTCACATCAAAGAAACGCACACCTGCACCAGGCAGATTTTGCTGTGCACATTCGTTAGCTGCTTGGCGAAGATTTTCTCCACCTTCGCGAGCCATGAAGTTCAGGTGCAGTACTACATCACTTAGGGTTTCCATGTCGAAATGGTTGTTTTCTAAGGGCAGTTCTATCCGCCAGCGACTCACTGCACCAGAAAATTCAAATGGCAGATAGCGTTCATCGCGGAAGTTGAGTTCAAACATCCCGGAGTCATTTTGTCCAGTGGAAGTGGCGATCGCTTCTGTTGCTGCATACATGGATACAATGCGTGGATCGTCAGGCATTGCCGGATAGCCATTTTTCCAGCTTTCGTTGTCACAACAGGTATGAGGTGGCTCTATCAGGCGTGGCTCTACGCGAGTCTTACTACTCAGCAAAGTCAGGCGACAGTGAACTCCGGTGTATGGTCCCACCACACAAGGAATTGTCATTGTTACGTTTTTAATTCGTCGCATATAATGACCTGGATAGTCAAGATCGAACAACCATTCAGGAATTTCAATCTCGCAATAGCCTGTAGTTTTTAGTTGCAGGAAGGCGCTCGGAAAGTGCAACCGTAGAGAAATATGTTTGGTTAGCTCATACTCACGAACGTTTTCATCATAGTAAGCCTTTTCCATGTGGCGGAGGGCTAATTGTAGCCGCTCGCCAGATAGGAGTCCTTCGTGAAGGTTGTTCCAAATCTCTGCTGGAATGAACTGTCGGGCAGTGTGTCCTCGTTCAAAGTTGAAGGCACGTTGGGCTTGTCGGGCGCATTGCAATGCCAATTCATACATTTGATAATGCATTGCTGCAGTTTCTTGCTGCATCCAGAGATAGAGTGCATGGTTAGTAAACTTGTCGCGCAGGAAGTCGTTTACTTCTGTAGCATTTTCCATTTGCTGCTGGTGGTTATTCAATTCGTGCATGGCAATATCACGCCGTCGTTCGGCAGCAAGAATTTGACGTTCAACTTGCTCAACTTCGATAGTGAGTACGTCTACTTGATGCTCCCATTCTTCTTCACGACGTTCCCAGCCAGCTTTTGTTAGTCCAAGGGAAGCAACTGTGCTGGTAATGTCTGCTACTGTATTAGAGATGGTGCTAGCTGCCGCAAAAATCATGCTCAACTTCTCCCCAGGTGGAAGTTTAACAAAATTGCTAGGGAAGCCTACATAAGGATCGGGAGTCATATTCATTGTCTGACGAATTGCTTGGGAAATATTGCCAGCAGCCCTAAGTGCATTAGAAGTAATAGTTAGGGGTTCGTACTGTGATTCTCCAGCGTTCAAGCCATTAATAATCAGATTTTGATAGTACTGCAAGCGCGTTTGAGTAATTTCCTTGGTCTTTCGCAGAGCTTGTACTTGCCAGTCTGCCTCTCGCCATTGATTTTGTCGAACTTCTAACCCTAGATTAAGCAACTGCCGCTCGTGCATAGCACGCATAGTGGACAGATACTCACCATCACCTTTTTCATAGGCAGCCAGCAAAGCACCGCCAAAGCCTTGCACATCCCTTGCCATTTCCAGTGCTTTTTGAACTAAGGTCATGAAACGATAGGAACTTTGAGGCAAGCACCAGTCCCCTTCATCAGCACAAATTTCACGGGTGGTTTTCCAGGATTCCCGAATGTCGTTATTGCCAAAATAAGGCATATTTAGGTTCGGACGACTGTTTGTCAAACGCTCTGCGTTCAGGCAGGTATGAATTAATGCCAGACGATCGCTGACGCTGGTATAGAGGCACATCAGTCGTGAATTGATAGGGGCACATTCAGGTTTAAAGGTAGCAACCGTTGATACTTCTAACCCTTGGTCTTTTGTCAACACAGTAATCGGGGTAGTTCCCAGAATTTTAGTCGCCGTGTCAAAAATTAAGCGGGCTTGTTGGAATGCCTCTGGCGTGTTTTTGCGCATCAGGGCATCACCCCATTGCATAAGGGTATCCAGGTAGTGCAGCATAATTGCCCGTTCCTTCACCTTGGCATCGGAAACTTCGTCACTGGGACAGCAACATTCTTCGGTTTGTGAAATAACTACTGCTTCGCTCGGCGCTGTTACTGGAATCTCGGTGCCTTCATCTGGGCAAATATGCCAGGTATTATCACTCAGCAATGGGTTGTACACCAGTTCGTACCATTTCAAGGCTGCCTCAAAGTGGCAATGTGCCCGCAAATGACCTGCCACTGTGATGGCTGAACTGAACATTGAAGGCGGTAATAATGGTGCACCCGGATCGAACCAAGCAAAGAAGGGAAATGCTGTTAAACCGCCCACGGGAGTTGAAGCTGGTGGAGTCACTACTTGCGGTACAACAACAGCTTCATCAAGAGCAAGGTCATAACGGAAACCCGATGGTGGTGGAGGTGTATAGCCAACAGGAACTTCACCACCAGTCACCTCAAAGTTAAGGGAGTCGCCACTACGTCCTGCAAATTTCAATTCTGGTGTAGCACCTCCGCTAATACGGACTCCTTCATAAGATTGTCGAGGTTGCTGGAATTCACCATTATAAAAGCGACACCAACGCAGATGCACCATTGGTTTTGACTTCCAGTATAATAAGCCAGGTAGTTTTTCGGCACGATGCCAATCAGTCTGAGGATTATCTGCGGTCGCCCCCCATTCAGCTATTTGTTCTATGGCATCTTCTTTGGCATCGTATTCTTTGGCATCGTAGTATCGGCTTTCTTCAATCCAGAAGTAATATTCATCTATGATCGCCGGATGCACATTATCGCAGACATTACAGCAGTCAGAGGATTCCGAGACACCACACTTTGGTTCAAAAGTTGTAGTTGCTGGTGGTATACTTGCTGCTGCTACCCTGATAAATTTTGTGCCCAACCGGACAGCTGCTTGCAGCCACATTGGTAAATCAGCAATGTTGGATTGTTGGCGGTTAGGAAGGGAAATAAGGATGGGTTCATTAGGTCGTTCGTTTGACAGTTCATTGGGTTGGTTACCAGAGGGTTGTTCCTGAGCGGAAATATTTAAGGGAGTCAACAAGTTCGGGCGCGCCTGGCGATCGGATGTACCCATCAAGCTTAGTCCATCCCTTGCCTGATCGAGAGGTTGGATGGTTGCAGGTTCGCGGTGTTGGAGGAGAGTAATTCCTGGATGGGTAGGTGGGCGTAAATTGTTCCAATAAGTCATTCCTCCAGGTACTGGCATGGTTAGGGCAGCGCGACGCAGTTCAGATTCTAAAAATTGGAATGCTTCTGTTTGCTTCGCTGCTTGCAATTCGTCCCATTCTACCCAGTTTTCCCGATAAATGAGTCGCCGTTGGCAGGCTTCCCAATCGCGGAAGGTGGTAAAGTGCCGCTCCCAAACTAGAATAAAGTCTGGCGAGACCGCGAACTCAGGTTCCAGTCCTAATCGAGCCCGTTGGATAAACAGATGAATAGCACTGACAGCTTCCTCAATACGACTGGCTTTTTGGCACAGCCCCACTTCCACATCTTGCAATAGCAGTTCGCTCAGGTGTTTGGCTTCGGTGGCAAACCCACCCCAGGGAAGAGGAACACGGTTCATGTGGGTTAGGTAAGCCACCAATGCTGCACGTCCCCGTAGTCGAAGCCCGTCATTTAAGTGTTTAACTTCTTTGTAGCGACGTGGTTCACCGTTTTCAATGCAGCCATTACGATAAAACTGAGTTAGGTTTGCGTTACCGGATTCGGTCGTCCCAAAAGCAGTTTCTAGTGCGGAGGGGTCATTAGATGCCCAGATATCGGGGCGAGCCTCGCGAATGTCCTGTGGATAAAAACGTTTCAATAATACACGAATCCACTTCTCTGACTGCCAAACCCGTACAGCCCAACGATCATCTTCTAAATCGGTAGATGTAACCAGATAATCCAGATAATATTGCAGCACTAAGGTGTTGTGCCGTAGATCAATACCCAGGTGGCGCACTAAATTAGCAGGATGATCTGGGTGTAGTTCTGCTGATTCGTGGAACAGTAGCCATGCTGGTTGTTCTGGGGCGCGTTTAGTTTCGCGACGCATCACTGTATAGTCAAACAGTCGTTCCCACCAATCGAACATAGCCTGCTGACGTTGAGGGGTAGGAGCCACGCGCTGGTCTTGTGCTATCGGTGGCATGAAATAATTGTCGAGTACAGGTAAGAAGTTGGGATCGAAGTTGGCTTTGTGGGTTACAAATGAGTCACCACTACGGTAGTATGACTGTCCAGCAAAGTTAACAGGATGTGCAAGCATATAGCCTAGTTCCGATCGCCCATCATCAGAAATTGGTTGTGCGGAGAGATGGAGGCGACTGACAAACAGCATAGCTTTGAACGCACGCTGGTAGGTACGCCGAATGTCGCGCACGGAACTGCTGTAATGGATGTTCAGAAAATTCTGCGCTTGCACTGCATCAGGCAACTGAATACCATTTAGTAAAGTTGCGTTTTTCTGCTCTTGGAACAGTTTATCATAGGGAATAGCCAACCAATCTGCGCCAGCATCCGGTCCGTTATACTTGAGTTGAAACCCAGTTGTCTGAGGACAAACATCTTCAGGTCCATCAAAGAAGAACGGTTTGCGCTCCAGCTCGATTTTTAACTCATAAAACCCCTTTTTCAAAGTGATAGGAGTTGAACAAGCAGGTGGAGCTTCTTCGTGAGGCCAGTCATGGGCGAGTAACACCCAGGTTTTCTGACCGCGTTTCAGAATTATGCGCCAACGGTGGGATTGATCCACGTTGTCAAAGTCAGGTACTTCTCCTGCTGGAGTGGGGGCACCAGCACTAAATCCATACTTACCTTCCTGTTCAATCAGCAATAATCCCTGCCACTTAAGGGTGAAAGGTTCAGCACCGCCTAACATGGAGCCATCTGTATTTGCCATCGCAAATCCATTGCGCACGGCTGCAAAACGCAATTGCTCTGGTGAGAAGGTGAAATCCATTGAAGGTAGGATCGTGGGAATCGGAGCATTCCAGGCGTTTTCTTCCCTACCGAAAGCATCCACGCCACCGCGTAATTCCCGCCAGCGAATGGTTTGGAATGAATCAAAGTATTCCGCAACCATTCCGGTTCCAGTTAGTCCTAACAAGGCAGCAAATGCTCCCCCATTAGGTTGTGGCTGCAAGGTGATAGCAGGTGTTTGACCGTTGTCATTTTCCCAGGAGGCGGTTGCCAAATTCTCGTCAGCCCACAGATTTTTCAGCAACAGTTTTGCTAAATCTGTGCTTTCTGGATTTGGACTGCAGGTGGCATCAACGACGTGGACTGCTAAATGCTCGGCAACGATCTGGCAACGTTGGTAAAAGCGATCGAACTCTTGCTGGAACCACTTCCAACGAACCATTTCATCCGATTCCTGAATTAAACGTTCTTCCGCTTCCCCAAAGTTGTTAAAGAGAAAAGCAAAATGTGCCAAGTCTACACGGGGTAGAAAGTAGAGATCGCGCACAGCACTTTGCTCAGATGGAGACAGTTGACGGATACGGCTGAGTTTAGCCAACACAGCTTCATCGGTGAGGGGAATTTGTGTCCACAATTCCTCCGCAGTCTCATCGTAACGGAATGGTCCTTCTGGTGGTGTATTCCACATTAAAGTGGGAGTTGGCAGTGGTAGCGAAACTCGGTATTGTCGCTGTGCAGTGCTAACTGCAATACCGCTACCCGATAATACCGATGGGAAGAAATGCTGTCCTAGTGAAAGCCAAGTATTATTAACAGCAGGGGGAACAAAGCCAAACTCTTCTCGGAGGACAGTTTCCATCCGCTGCCAGCTCCACTGTTCTGCCGATTCAGCGCTCACCTCAACCGCCATCAGTTTTCTCCGTAAAGCCCAGAGTGAATTCTGGTCTTGATCGTCCGGCAAACCCAGTGGTGAGTCTTTTGCTTCGTTGACTGTTTGCAAGGGAAAGGGATCGTCACCTTGTAAATGTTCCTCATTGGTGAACAGGAACAGCAGCTCACCAACTTGAAATTCGGAAGCATAAATTTTTGCCAATATTTCGGCAAAACGTAGGGTATGAGTTGGTTTAGCATCCCAGGTATCGGTGGGGGTGTTGGGGTCAAAACCTGCCAATGCTGACAGAGGATTCAGGTTTTGCCTCAGCAGTTTGATAAACTCTGGCTCCCGGCAACCACAGTGAAGGGTATTGATGGCATATTGCTGGATTTGGTAAAGTAAGTGTTCTACTGCCCAGTTCCCCTTGGTTGCCCCTGGAACCCAAAATGATAGTAAGTGGAGTCGTTCAGCACCAGTCGCACCAGGAGCAGGCAATGTGCCGTCAGTCAGGGACAGTTGAAAATCATCGCGGAACATTTGGAAGGCAACCAACTGTCGGATAAAATCTGGATTGACGTTTCCACCTTCAAACAAACCAAGTACGTTACAGATATCACTGAGTTCTGTAAATGTGTATCCAGCGTTTGGTACTGCCTGCAATTTCTGCCACAGGCGGATAAAAATTGCCAACCGTGTGAGAGCTTCTAGAGGGTTTTCAGGGTCATCAAATTCGATGATGTACTTGTCTAAACAGCAAGGTTCGCACTCTGGAAATCCTTCTTCTCGATGATTTTTTAAGCTAAATCTTACAAACTCAGATTTCCATAACTCGATAAACTCACAATAACTCAGGCAAGTACGCTTCAGGAATTCGGATACATGGGCAACAATCTCAGTCCATGATGTCTCATCTTCCAATTCCGTAACAAACCCATATATGGTGTGTAATAGAATATTTACCCTGTCTTCCTCCCCAGTAGTGACTGGGGATAAAATATTGTATTCTTCAGGCGTTATTTTGAGGTACTCGATCGCTGTTTCAATCCGAACTGGATAGCGCCACAGATGACTTTGAAATTCGGCAGTTTCATTGGTGGGATCGAGTACAAATTCGGTAATCTCCTTGCGGAAGCGACGCATGGTAGCAAATCGACTTGTGCCTAATTGCTCTAAATAAGTGCGTGCCACATCTAACGGCTGTGAATAGGGAAGCAGGCAAGAGGAGAAATCGTTCTTTAATTTATCGTAGGCAGTTTGTTCGGCAGTGGGTACAGCAGGTGTCGAGTGTTCGGGTAATACCTCGACAAGTATCTCTGGTTTGTGTTGGAAAGCGCCATCAGGACTGGAGGTTGAAGTTAATTTATGACCTCCTACCATGTCGCTAGCGGTGTTATGAATCATCCCAGAAGTGGCATCGTTAGCAACCATGTGTTCCAACGATTCATTAACCTGATCGATTAGGGGTAACGGTACTTCCAAATTAGCTTTGGTTGCTAACAGTTCGCCCAAAGGTCCCCGACGCTCTGCTATCAGAGTCGCTAAAGTTTGATTGGCATTTTCCGGTAACGGGTTATCGCAGGTAGATTCTGGAGATACCTTTAGTAATTCATGGAGGTATGCGACTGGCCCCAGTGGAGATAAATGAGCAGGGGGGATACAATTGACTAGGGAACCATCTGGGTTGACAGATTTAAACTCAGCCGTTCTCGTTTCATCCGGTACAAAAAACAATTGAGCATTATCCCAAATAGTTTGAGCGTAGTCGTAAGCTACTGAACCGACTAAAGCTTCCTTAAAGTCTTGAAATGAAAATCCTTCAATCCTCTCAGCATTTATAAAACCTCGCGCCCACAGAGCTTCCATGACTGAGAATTGGATTTCGGGCGGTGCAATCCCATTTGTCAGATTAACGACACCCTGAATGCAGGTTAACCACTCAATGAATTGCTGTTGTGTTTTTGGATCGCCAGGGAAAATGCCATTCAAAGTATTTGCCAGAACGGTTGCATCCCATCCACTGAACGAGAACCCACCTGGATAATTAGCCAACAATAGGTCTAATGGATTACCAGGTGAACGACTGAGCAGAGGAACTGCATCACTCGTTGGCGCAGGGGGAGAAGCGAATACATTAGCAACATCAAAAAACTTACGCAGGTGCCGAAGGAAAGCTTGAGTGCGGTCTTCAGTTGTACCGGGTTTGGTAAATTCAGGAAGCAGTGCTGAGTCCAGATTCAGCAAAGCCTCCCAATGTTCGTTATTTTTCGCAGCCAGCTCGTTCACATTAGTAACAGCCGCACCAAAGTTAGGAATAGGAGGGGGAGGAATAGGAGGAGCTTTGATGGCATCTACTAAGGGTGCATGATCTTTGGTAATGGCGCAAAGGACTAAATCTAAATGCCCAGTAGTATTCTCTGGAGATAGTGCCCCCCAAAAGGCATTGATATCGGCCCCATCGAAACCCAACCAATCGCTGACAAGTCCATCTACCGGAGTATCTGGAGTAATAACACACTCTGGTATGCCAATTTCGCTGGCAGAACCCAAAGCTCGCAGTCGTCGCGCTGCCTGGAAACGATTTACTCCGGCTGGTTCAGTCAGTGTCCGATTATCGATCGCAGCCTCAATATTGTTGATAATTTCTTCTTCGGCATCTACTGCTACCATCTTGAAACGCTGTTCTCGGTTTACCTGCGGTGGCAGAATAGCTGTGAGGGCATAAAAGTAGTCTGCCGGAACCTCAAAAGCTGGATCAAAAGCAGTTCTTGAAGCTTTGAGAATGACTTTTGCTTCTCCTTTAGGAGGGTTGGTTAATACCGGAAAATGGTATCCCACTTGTGTAGCTAGTGTGCTTTTTTCTTCGCACCAAATAGCTGCCGATAGCGAGAATATAAAGTTCGTGAGGCGATCAGCTTCAAGATTGTGGGTAGTGTAGTATGTGAGTATATCGCCCTCAAAAATTACGCGATCGCGTTCATCATCACTATTGGCAGCTTGGGGACCAGTGTAGATTGCCTCTAAGGAGCGTTTTGGTACTGGAAGTGGGTAAGCCTCGCGGTCCCAAATAATTTCATAGGCAATGTGACGGCACTGTTCGATGGTCAGATTAGTAATGTTTGCCTGGTTGCCAGGGTCAGCATTCAGCACATTCTCTACTTCTGTTCTTAGAGTAGTAAAATTCGGTGCTGCGCCATCCTCTGGCAAGATATCAATCGGACTACTTTGATTAGAGGAGGTCGGACTACTTTGATTAGAGGAGGGTAGAGCCAAATGTAGGCTTGTTTCTGGATATGTTGTAAACAGATTAGGAGAAATCGGCAACGCACCTGCTCGGACTGGAATATTATAATACACCTGATTGTGTACAATATCATTGCCATTGCGGGCGATCGCTAAACGCACATCGGCAGTGCGGTACTCTTGACCTCCTGGAGGATCGGGGATTTCAATAACAGCAGTGGCTATGGCGAAAAACTCCCTCACAGCATTAGGTGGCGTACCATTAATTTCAAAGTGCTGGACTATGCGAGTGTTGGGGTTAGGTACAGGAGCAGGATCTGGAGAGGGGGATGGGGGTAAAGTTGGTGCGATATAATTAGCGGTGCCAAAAGCAGCTCCGCTACCATCTGGATCGTTGAATGATATTTCGTGGGCTGTAATGGATAGCCCATTCAGGTAATTGGTAAATTCATCAGCAGTGACTGGTTCAACTGGGTGTAAGCGAATGATTAGTAGGGATGGCATTACAGAATCTCCTTTAGTAAATAGTGGTAATGTTTGGAATGTTTTGGTGTTGGGTTAGCAAGAGCGTAACCCAAGCTATTGGAGTGACACACTTAATTTAGTGCAAAATTGTATGCTCAGTTAGATGGCTAAATTTTAGACTGTGAAAGGTATTTGACAATCTGTTGTAATATTATGTCCGGATAATTAGTGATAAAAAAAGCTTGCTCCTCCTTATATAGCAGTTTTTAGTAAGGGTGAAATACATCAATTATCGATCCCCCTAAATCCCCCTTAAAAAGGGGGACTTCCAGTTCCCCCCTTCTCAAGGGGGGTTAGGGGGGATCTCCTGATTCGTGACTTTTTCCTAATTTATTTATACCTGTTCATCCGGACATGATATAACGCACCATTTTAGCTGTGTCAATCCACTACAAGATCGGCGATCGCAACTAAGTGATCATCCGAACACGATATAAGTTTTTCATTTCAGATTTTGGGGTAAATTTCATAATTCTCCTTTGATTGCAAGAGACGTAGGTTGGGTTGAGGGACGAAACCCAACAGTAGTAAGCTTTTGTTGGGTTTCCCTCCGGGAAGCTCCGCTAATATCATGTTTGGATAAACACTAACTATAAAGTCATTGCGACTGGAACGGAGTGGAAGGAAGCAATCTCAAGGGTTTGAGGTATTTCTTCCATCTATATCCTAATCATAACTATTCAACCGAACATGATATAACACTGCTGTTCAACCCAACCTACAGTTTTAGCTGTGTCAGTCTACTACTACAAGATCGGCAATCGCACTAAGTGATTATCCGAACACGATATAAGTTTTTCATTTCAGATTTTGGGGTAAATTTCATAATTCTCCTTTGAGTTTTTAGGTGCTTTAAGTGATTTTTGAGGTATTGAGAATGTTGGGTTTATCCTAACGGATAAGCTGGCGCTAACGTTGCCTCAGCCTAACCTACAAAATCGGGATAGATCAGTTATACACCGAAGTAATTTAAGGAACCGCATAGCCTGTATATTGGCGTAATTCAGGTTCTCGAAAGCCAAGAACAATTTGCTCAGGGAGGATGCCAGCTTCTTCTAAATCCAGAGCAATTCCAGCTTCGGTGTTATCTAGCTGAATCCAAACTTTGTCATTAATAATATCGACATGAACAATGCAGGTATATACATATTGTTGTCCTTGCCAACCAACGTTAACCAATAGGTAGTGATTATTCTTAAGGTCAAAGATGGTTTGGGTCTTTAGATCCAGATTGGCATAGGGAATTGCGGCATAATCTGTGAGAACTTTTTGAATAATGGTTTGTTGGCGTTCTAGGGAATCCATCGTGATATGACCTCCTGAGTAGGGTTGAAGACAATAAGTTTCAGCCTTTTCTTACGTAGTAATACTTGCCCAATTGGTTCTTCAAATAGATTAGAGAATACTAGATCCTTGATAGCAAGATATAGCTCTCTATCTGGCTCAAGGTCTTCTAGGACATCGTAGTAAAGTGTGTACTGTCCTAGAGCCTTTTCGAGATCGTCAATATCAGAGCGACCAATAAAGCTTTTTATTTCTACAGCAATTTTTTGTTCTGCTCTAGCTGCACCAATAAGCTGCTCTGCACCAAGGTCAATGAAGAGTTCTTTCTTGCCAATTTCCAACTTCAATGGATCGTGGGTAATTGTCCACCCATCTTTAAGTAGAGCAGTCTTCACGGTATCGTGGTAAATGTCTTTTTTAGGCATAGACTTCTCTATTGTAAAAATGAGCAGAAATGTTAATTTTCCTGTCAGTTAATAACTCTCGTTTTTCAGGAGAAAGAGCTTGGATGACATTGGCTAAAGATTCAATAAGCTGAATATTCATGAATTTATCCTTTAAGGTATATAGTTCTATCTCGTTAATTTTCTTTCGTATTTTGGGTTTGAGTTTGGTTAGCATTGTATTAATAAATAGTGGTAAAGTTTGGGATGTTTTGGTGTTGGGTTACGCTATCGCTAACCCAACCTACGAGATCGGCGGTCTCACTTTATATTGGTCGTTTATTTGCTGTGAGACGAATAATTTCTGAGATACACAACCAGTTGGTTAAACTTGTCTTTCTCTCCTTCTGGGAAATTCCTCGTTGCGTCTTGAAATTGCCCAACTAGCTCCTCGAAGTTCGGGTTACCTGCCAAGTGCGCCAAAATAACGGCATGCATAGCTCCTGAAGGAAACTGAGTACTATCGAAGCCGATCAACGATTTAGAATTCACTCCTGCTTCCACAGAATAAATATCACAATGTTTATCAAAGAATGGAATAATCCTTTCTATGATAATTTTCGATAGCTTCTCCAGTGCCGTTAGAATTTCTGTTTCTGTGGATATCTTGTATTCTTTAACTTGACCTTCGGTGAAATAATCAAGTTGGGTCAAAGTTGTTGTGCTCAAAGCCTGATAGTTAGATAGAGAACCCGAAAAGAGGTGGAAAATCTGTTCGACAGCATCTAATCGTATGGCCATGGTCAGCGAAAAAATGAACTCAGGTCGGTAGTCTATAATTGAAATGCTGATATGCTGGTGGCCTCCCGTAAAAGACCGAACAAAGCATTCTCGGCTTTTTTTCAAACGAAAGCCCTTATTGCTAAGTACTTCATTTAGTTTGCTGTAAATCAAGTCTCTAACTTCTTTCTTTTTCATCTATTTACTCTTTTGGGTTTTACTCAAAGTTACGAACTACTATTCCTTTGGGCGAATTGACGTGAATCTGAACGTTAGGATTAACAGTGATTGGAAGACCAAGCTCTAGCCCTGCCTTCTCTGCATTTGCACCCCTTGGAGTTACCGTTACAGGTTGTCCACTAGAGATCCACGGATAGGCTTCCCTCTGATTTGGAGTTAATGTATTTCTTAAGTTGGTAGTTGGGTTTGCGAGGTCAGTCGCTTCACTAAATTTAGCATCAACAAGTTGGTAATTTCGATTCTTATCTCGAAAGATATTGTCAATTCGTATCGTGGTTGTTTGCCCATTCGGTCCAGTTACATCTAAAGTAACTTGGCTGCCGATCTGAGTTCCGGGATTTTGAGCGGCTAGATTTTCTGTCACTTGGGCTTCGTGCTGCCGCCATGTCTTGGCTGTCGGCTGATTTCTCGGAGTCGCCTCAGCATTTTGTCCATTCTGTCTTGAGGAGTTAGAAGATGGGGAGTTAGAAGATGGGGAGTTAGAAGATTGACGAGGACGAGAAGGTGTTTCTGGTGAGGGGTTTCTTGTTGGTGCAGCTTGTCTACCAGAACTAACCGTTTCAGTGACTCGTTCTGTTTGTCTTACTGTCTCAGTGGCTCGCTCTGCCTGCCTTACATTTCTTGCGGCATCGGTCACTCGATCTACTTGTCTAACAGTTTGAACAGCATCAACAGCCGTATCAGCAGCTCTATATGCTTTAATTCCTGCTCCTGCACCTCCTGGGACTCCAGGAACTGCTAAAGCTACAGCATCTAATACAATTCCAGCCCCATCAAGAATAGCTGCACCAACATTACCTTCTCGGACATTCTGAACGAAGGATACTACACCTGCACCAAGACTTATAACATCCCAAGCCGATTCAATAAATTCTCCATAGGAATCCCAAAACCGTATTGGATTGTTCGCTACATAAACATACAAGTTAGGTCCGTCTTCTAACTCTGATGGATCGCAACTCAGCCACCTACATAGCCATGATGCATAGTATCTTGCACCATAATAATACAAACCACTTTCGCTATCTCTCTCCTTGCCAGAGTATCGATAGCGCTTTAAGGGAACTTCGCGATCCCTTGGGACTGATTGGTAGGCCGTTCCTCCAAAAGAATAATATTCCTCATAGCTCAGAATTCTTGCCGTTTTGTCAAGTTCTAAGGAAGCAGAACCAAGATGGTTGTTAAGCTGATATCGCAGAAACTGGGCAGGCGAACCATCATTGCCTCGTGTACGAGTTTCCAGTAATGCAATACGTTTTTGCTCATCCACAAGATGCAGTGATTCCCTTTCTAGAGAAATAACATGACCATTCCCATCATATTCCCGATAAACTTCAAAATCTCCCAAATAAATTCGTTCCTTCATCCGAGCAGGAGTAAGCTCCTCACCAGCCTGCCGTTCAGTCACTTTGCGAATCCGCTGACCGTTGGCATCGTAGACATAGTAGGTAATCTCTGGTGTTCCACCATCATTCCGAACCTGTCTTGCGGTTGCCTGTAAGCGATCCTGATAATCCCACTGCATTAAAGGCAAATGGGGCATCCGGGTCATATTGCCATGCTCGTCATACTCATAGGTCGCACTATAAGGTCCCTGGGGATTATCTCCTGGCAAACTCGTGCTACTTAGCCTATTACTAACCTTATCTGGCTCAATTAAACTAGCCTCATCATAAGCATAGTGGCGCGTCCAAGTCCCACTCATAGCCTGATGCACCATCTCAAGAATATTGCCTACCGAGTCATAGTCATAGCGCTCAGTGTAGTTCCCCATGGCATTGCCATCATGGGGATGAGCTAAATTCGTCCGAAACACATCATCATGGTCAGTCTGACGCGGTGGACTCAGATTTCCACCCGTTTGACCCAAATGTTCTCTTCCCGTCGCCTTAATCAGACGATACAGCGCATCATACTCATAGCTGGAACTCGGTTCGACCCGCTGATTGCGGAAAAATATCGTATTTTGGATATCCGCATGATCAAAAATATGGGTGATATTGCCCACTGGATCGTAGGTATAACTCAGATCCTGAACACTCTGATTCTCGTTCTCCCCAAACTCAGGCCGAATCGTCAGCAATCGCGCCAACCGAAACGTCTCTCGGTCATACTCATACCTGGTTGTAGCCTGATTGCCATACTCAATCAACACCCGCTGCCCCTTGGCGTTGTAGTCAATATTGACCACCGCATTCATATCAGCCGTATCCGGGTCGAGCAAATCATTGGGAGCATTGGCCTGTCGTAACCACACATTCACCTGCTCCAGCAAATTCGCCTCGTTATACCTTGGCTGAATCACATTGGGGCGAGTGGCATTGTTATGAGGCGTCACCATCATCACCGGACGGTTTAGTCCATCGTACTGGGTGCGACTGGTAAAAACTTCCGGCTCCAGTTGATTGCAGGCCGCATTGATAATGGCCTA
>NZ_JAAHHG010000650.1 GCF_010692555.1 Okeania sp. SIO3B5
GACTCCCTTGCCCTTAAAGTCTATTTTAATTTAGACACTGTCCTTAAGGAGAGAGTCTTGTTGCTGTTAACGAAGTTCCTCCGGAGGAGGCTAGCTGACAGCTAATAGCTGTTTGCGCAGCATTCCGCAGGAAATGCTTACCCTAAAAGTTTTCAATATCTCACAACTCAAATCATATTGCTATATAATTATATGCACAATTTTTTAGGCTGATAGCTGATAGCTAATAGCTGATAGCTAGTTAATATACATTTAATTCTCTAATAATTTTTTCTCGTTTTTCTGGAGAAGATTGTGGCAATTCCTTCCCTAATAAAAATTCCAATTCTGGAGAGATAATTATAGTTCTATTATTGTCTATTCTGAGGTGTTTTTTAACCTCTTGCTCCGTTAAAATCTGTTTGTTTATATAAGTTTTTAATAAGTTATGAATAATTAGAAAAGAATGATAAATAACTGATGTTAACTTGCCTCCGGGAATATGAATATACTGTTCGCCAGTTTGATGCTGATACTGATAACGAATAGGATTATGATCTCTTTTAGCAGCTTCTAATTGATTTGCTGGTTTTTTACCAGGATAAACCTGAATATTTTTTTTCAACTTTATTGGTTCTAACTGCGCCACCCAAGGTATCCATTGAGATACTCCTTTTTGAATAGCTTGGAGAATAGAAACTTCATTTCGACTATCAAAATAATCGGTTTCAGACCTTACCCAACTTATCCAATTTTGAGGTAGATTGATTGGAGTCTTATCAAGAGGAATATAGAGTTCTGCTTGATTATATTCTAATCCATAAAAAATAGCCAAACGATTCTGACCTGCTTTAATAATTCCTCCGTATTCTCCACGAATTAGTAAGGTACTAGAGAAACTGTCTATCAATTGAGGGATTTTAGTCTTGAGAGTTTCTGGAATTTTATATAGTCCATAGACTTTTAATTTAACAATATTTCCTACTTGTTTTTCTCCTGAAAATGAGGGGATTGGAATTTCTAATCCTCTAGCATATGCTGTATTAATTACGGTGTTAAAGTATAATTTTTTTTCCTGGTTAATCTGTAGTTCAAATCCTTGTTTGCTTAGTTGAATATTAGTCACTCTATGATTAGTTTTAAGATTAATTTTTTGCTTCTTTATTAATTTATTAAGTAATTGAATTAAATGACTACAATATTCGCCGATATTTAGAACTGGTTGTTTGACTTTAACCGCGCCATTAAATAAATTTTTGTCTCCAGTTCCACACAAAATCACTTCTGGCTCGATTTCCTGAACCAGTTCTTTTGCCGAGCCAAAAATTTGCTCTGATGGATAATTATTAATATGGTTATTATAAATTTCAATTAAATTTTTACTAACATCTTTGATAGTTACGCCTTTTTGATAAATTGCTGTATTTCCTTTGATATTAGGAGCTAAATAGTTAACATAGTCATCTTCAAAAACATAGTCAGGCATGAATTTTTTAAACAAAAGAGTTTGTTTAAACAAAAGTTCTAATGTAGAAAAATGTCCTCCATAAACAAAATGATGTAAAATCCCTGTATTATTAAGAGAAGCACTATAATGATTTAAGGGGGTAGATTCAGCTTCTAGAAGCGTTACTTTGGCAATTCCTAATTGGGAAAGAATAGAAGCAACAGAAACTCCCATAGCTCCCGCACCAATAATAGCGATTTTTTGTTGTGCTTCTGGAGGAATATTAAAGAGTTTTTTGTTAGACATAAATCACCCATTTTAGTTATTAGTTATCAGAGGATATCTGAAAAGTTTTTTGATACTGAATTTTGCCCCCCTAGCCCCCCAACTTTGGGGGGAACAAGAGTCAATTTGCTATCTTTAAGTCCCCCAATTTTGGGGGATTTAGGGGGCTTAGATGTAGCAGAAGGGACTTCTCAGACAACCTCTCAGTACCTCTGCAATAAGGAGGCAAGAAAATAAAGTTATTTCTAAAGTCCTGGACAACACCTTAGAAGTAATTAATAATTAATAATTAATAATTAATAATTAATAATTAATAATTAATAATTAGCTCTCCTTGAAAAAAGAGGCTTTAAACCTTAACTATTTGGTAAAGCAAATATTAATATGAGTAGATAACTTTTTATCTTACTAAAATCTCTACTATACTTATAAATATATTAGATATTAGACTAGCTTCAAGCCTGTTTGACTTTCAATTGATTATATTATAGACAATTTTAGAGGTAGAAAATGGTACAGACAAAAAATAGACTTACACTAGAAGAGTTTCTCAAGCTCCCACCAGGAGAAGAAGATATTACTTATGAACTTATTGAAGGAGAAGCAACACCCAAAATGTCACCAAAATATTTTCACTCTAAGCTGACTCGTACATTACTCTATTTAATAGATGAATGGTGTGAAGGAAAAGGACAGGTTTGTCCAGAATGGGCTGTGAAATTAACTTGTAAAGGGAAAGACTGGGTGCCTGTACCAGAAATTTTATATGTTTCTTATGAACGCTTATCTCCAGAATGGATAGCAGATGAAGCTTGTCCTGTTTTACCAAATTTAGTAATAGAAATAATTTCTCCTGGACAAACATTTGGTCAACTCATGGCTAAAGCCCAAGATTATTTAGATGCAGGTGTATTAAGGGTGTGGGTTGTTGATAGTAAAGCTAGAAGTATTACAGTTTTTTATCCAGATGCACCACCAGAAACTTATATGGGAGAAATTCCACTGATAGATTCTTTATTTGAGGGGTTAGAGTTAACTGCTGAACAAGTATTTAGTAAGGCTGGAATTACTAAAAAAATGACTTCTAGTTAATTAGATTATCAAGGGCTACACGCAAGTCAAAAGCTAAAAGTAAAAAATTATAAGTAATCTCTGACTGATATATTTATTACTTCTTATTTCTTACTTTTGAGATGATTTCTTACTTCTTACTTCTTACTTTTGACTTTTGACTTTTGACTTCTGATAGTTAGTGGTTAATTTATAGTTATAGTGGTTAATATTTAACCGAGAATTTGACTCCCGATCAGGTAAATGAAGATGATTTATACTATGTAAATACTTAAGCAAGCTACAGATTTTATGCTAATTTTCATATTACAAATTGAAGTGTGGAATGTGGGTAATATCATGTTCGGATAAACACTAACTATAAAGTCATTGCGACTGGAACGGAGTGGAAGGAAGCAATCTCAAGGGTTTGAGGTATCTCTTCCATCTATATCCTAATCATAACTATTCAACCGAACATGATATAACTTATAGTTACCACATACATTATCAGTTTTACTCATGCCTAGTTACATTAGGTTGAGCTTTTATATAGAATAATAAACATCATTAGTTTCTTCTCTTACTACAATTTTTTTATACTCAGAAATGCCACTAGACTTACGAACATTTTTACAAGCTACAAATCCAGGAAGAACTTTATTTTTGAAAGATAATCCTGAAGAAGATAACAATTATTATATTGATTTTTCTTCGGTGCGGGGAGGTCAGATTATTGAGAATCTACGAGACAATATTACTTTGTTATCCCCAGATGAAGCGACTTGCGAATTATTTACTGGGCACATTGGATGTGGAAAATCTACAGAATTGCTAAGACTTAAAGCAGAGTTAGAGAGAGAAGAATTTCATGTTGTTTATTTTGACTCTGGGGAATATTTGGAATACCATGATGTAGATATTGCAGATATTTTATTGGCGATCGCTCATAGGGTAATAGAAAGTATTGAGCGACTAGAACTTGAGGAAGCTACAGGACTTGAAAGATTATTTCAAGGTGCAGTTAAGGTATTACAAAAGGAGTTTGAACTAGAGGAAGTTGAACTGAAACCTCAAATTCCTAATGTTCCTGATGTTGGAATTAAAGCTAATAAAAAGGGATTTAGTCTTTCTTTTGGTATGGGTAAGATTACTGCTAAAGCGAAAGAAAGTTCTGAATTAAGGAAGAAGTTGAGGGAGTATATAGAGCCTCGAATTAGCAATACTATTGAAGCAATTAACCAAGAAATTATAGAGCCAGCTATTGAGAAATTGCAACAGCAAGGTAAGAAAGGATTGGTGGTAATTATTGATAATTTGGATCGTATTGAGGATAATAAAAAGCCTTGGGGAAGACCTCAACCAGAATATGTCTTTGTAGATCGGGGACAGCAGTTACGTCAGCTAAAATGTCATCTTATTTATACTATTCCTTTATCATTGCGATTTTCTAATGATTATGGATATCTAACTCAGAGGTTTTTAACAGATCCAAATGTGTTGCCAATGGTGTCAATAAAGTTGCGTGATGGTAGTAATTATCAGGAAGGAATTGAATTACTTCAACAGATGGTTTTAGCAAGAGCTTTTCCTGAACTTGAGTCAAATAAACGTCTGGAAAAAATTACAGAACTTTTTGATAATCCTAAGACTTTAGAGCTTTTATGTTTTGTTAGTGGTGGTCATATTCGTAACTTATTAAGATTCCTATATGACTGTATTCGTCAGGAAAAGAAATTACCTCTTTCTGGTGAGACTTTGAAACAAGTAATTCAAAAAAAGCGCGACCAAATGGTTTTGGCAATTGAACCTTATGAATGGGAATTATTGCGTCAAGTAGTTCAGTCTAAAAAAGTTACGGGAGATGATGGATATAAGATTTTAATTCGGAGTATGTTTGTTTATGAGTATCGTGATGCTGAAGGATCTTGGTTTGATATTAATCCAATTTTAGAAGGTGCGGAAGAGTTAAACAGGACTTAGGTAACATAAGAAAATATAGCAGTTTTCAGCGGGCGTGAGGTACATCGAACGATCCCCCTAAATCCCCCTTAACAAGGGGGACTTCCAGTTCCCCCCTTTTTAAGGGGGGTTAGGGGGGATCGCCAGAAATGCTATATAAACCATCTGTAGGGGCGAATGGCATTCGCCCTCCATACAAATAGCGTCTTGTCTAAGAAA
>NZ_JAAHHG010000651.1 GCF_010692555.1 Okeania sp. SIO3B5
TTGCTCAGGTTAAAAAAGTGAGGATTTTCAGCTTTTGCTACCCGAAAAATCACTCTGACTATTGTTTTGGCCACTGACTCTGTAATTCCCATTGCTTCTACGTCCGCTCCTACTCCCTACTCCCTACAAAGAGCAAAAAGACTTTCCATACGCAAACCCTAAATATTTTTGGCGTTGGTGATTCTGGGTATGATTTGATAATTTTATATTTTGTATTTTGTATTTTGGATGGTTTGAACTACTTGTTAATATTAACTGTTCCCTGTTCCCAGTTAAGTGTTCCCTATTCCTTATAAACCTACTTTCATACCTTAATTCACCAACGCCATATTTTTTTGCCTAATTTAGAATCTCCATGCAATTTTCCCTTCAGCATAGCTGCCTTCAGCATAGCTGCCTTCTTCAATGAGAATGAAGCAGTATAATGATAAAATAAGTCGTAAAAAAATCCCAAAAAGACGATGATTATAGAAGTTTCTTTGACTGAAATAGCCAAAACAACCCGTCAAGCAGCACAAAAATCAGCAGGTTTATCCACAGAAGCCAAAAATCAAGCAATTGAAGCAGTTGCCCAAGCACTAGAAACCGCAGCACCAAAAATTCTCGCAGCAAATAAACTTGACTGTCAGATAGCTCAAACCAATAACATTGCTAAACCTCTTTATAATCGATTGAAAATGGACGAGGCCAAACTTAACAGCGCGATCGCAGGTTTACGCAATGTTTCTATTTTGGCCGATCCAGTCGGTGTTGTGCAAATACATCGAGAACTAGATGAAGGATTAATTCTTAAACGAATTACTTGTCCTTTGGGAGTTATTGGTGTAGTTTTTGAAGCTCGTCCTGATGCTGTAATTCAAATTTCAGCTTTGGCAATTAAATCAGGAAATGGTGTCATTCTCAAAGGAGGAAAAGAAGCAACTAATTCATGTCAAGAATTAGTTACAGCAATTCGCCAAGGACTGGCAACAACTTCTGTTAATCCTGATGCAGTACAGTTATTAACTACCAGGGAGGAAACTCTGGAGTTACTGAAGTTAGATAAATATGTCAATTTAATTATTCCCAGAGGTTCTAATTCTTTTGTGAAATTTGTACAGGAAAATACTCAAATTCCTGTTTTGGGGCACGCTGAAGGAATTTGTCATGTTTATGTAGATAAGTCAGCAGATATTCAAAAGGCAGTTGCAATTACTGTGGATGCAAAAACTCAGTATCCTGCTGCTTGTAATGCAGTGGAAACTTTGTTAGTTCATACTGATATTGCTGACAAGTTTTTGACAGAAGTTTTCCCAATGATGGAAAAGCATCAAGTAGAGTTATTAGGTGATGCAGCTACTCAGAAAATTTTACCATCGCTAAAGGTGGCAACAGAATTAGACTGGGCAACAGAATACAGCGATCTAGTATTG
Source organism: Okeania sp. SIO3B5 (assembly GCF_010692555.1). Taxonomy (GTDB): domain Bacteria; phylum Cyanobacteriota; class Cyanobacteriia; order Cyanobacteriales; family Microcoleaceae; genus Okeania. Next base: position 1,413 of record NZ_JAAHHG010000651.1, read on the forward strand.
TCAATTAAAGTAGTAGATAATTTAGAATCAGCGATCGCTCACATCAATACTTATGGTTCTGGACATACAGATGCGATCGTAACTGAGGATAAAGAAACCGCAGACATATTTCTTGCTCAAATAGACGCAGCGGGCGTATTCCATAACTGTTCGACTCGGTTTTCTGATGGCTTCCGTTATGGTTTTGGAGCGGAAGTAGGAATTAGTACTCAGAAAATGCCACCAAGAGGCCCAGTCGGTTTAGAAGGGTTAGTAACTTATAAATATCAAGTTGTAGGTGATGGCCATATTGCTGCTACTTATTCTGGCGATCGCGCTCAGACATTTACTCACCGAGATTTGTAGAGGAGTAAGGGAGTAGGGGAGTGGGGGAGTGAGGGAGTAGGGGAGATTGAATATGGAAGTGTGGGTAGAATTATAAACATATACTGGGCATTGCTGAGGGGCGGGATAAATATAAGTGGTAAGTTAAGTGGGAGCAGGCATCCTGCCTGTCCCGAAAATATCAGGAACGGGCAAGATGCCCATTCCACTTTCACAAAACTATAAAAATCATCCCGCATTTATGCAAAGCCATTATTAATTATTAATTATTAATTATTAATTATTAATGGTTTTTTTGCATTCGAGCTGCCAGAATAGATCTTAAGTTTTCAAATGCTTCTGGTGTGGCCTCAGAAGCTTGCCATGCTGGACGTGCCATTAAGCGATCGCACCAAGCACTTACTTTAGGATATTCACTCAAAGAAATACCACCTCTTATTGAGAATATAGGAACAATTGTTCCAGCAACAGCATCAGCTAAAGTTAAATTGTCACTACCAAAATAAGAGCGATCGCCCAATAATTTCTCAAAAAACGTTAGTGTTGTAGCAATTTTCTGTTGCGCCTTCTCAACTTTTTCTAAGTCCTCTCCTGGTAAATCAAAAATTCTTGGTACTAATGCATCGATGGAAGGCAACAATTCATTAACACTAACCATTTGTACCATTCGCACAATTGTTAGATCTTTGACATCTTGAGGCAACATAGTAGGATTAGGGTACTTAGCTTCTAAATAGTCCAGAATTGCCAAAGACTCCACTACATTAAAGCCATCATCTACCAAAGCAGGAATGTGGTGGAAAGGGTTAATTGCCAAATAATCCGGTTTAAATTGTTCTCCTTCGCTCAGTTTGAGTTCTACCAGCTCAAACTCAAGTCCTTTTTCTAGCAATGTCACCCAGACGCGACGGGAATTAGGAGATATTGTGGTATGATAAAGAGTTAACATCAGAAAACCTCATAGTTTGATAAATCTGTACTATAGCGCTGCGCGCAGGCAACAGGCAACAGGCAACAGGCAACCCACCCCTCGCCCCTCCCCCTCCCAGGAGGGGAATAAAAAGCTAATAATATAAGACTTTTAGCTATTGGACAGTTCCTGCAATTTGTAAATATACCAGCGCACATTACTATATTAAGATTAACAGGACTTACCCAAAGGATAAATTATACACTATTTATAGGGTTTAACAGCCGTGTACGGGCGAACGTCTGTAGGGACGTTGCATGCAACGTCCCTACCTATTCCCTATTCCCTATTCCCTATTCCCTATTCCCTATTCCCTAAGCACGAAAATCATAGCTAAATTCACCAACGCCTAATATTTTAAGTAAAAGTCTTTGATTAATGCGATAAATTCAGGGGTGTATAAACATTGTTTAGCTTCAATAATCAGAGTATCTTCTTGAGGGGATAATTTATTTTTACTTAATTCCATCAAAATTCGTTTTGTCGGAATTTCTGGCATGGGTTTGACATATAGTTTTTTGTGACAAAATAATCCAAAAAACCTTGCTTTTGTCTGAAAATTTTTAGCTTGCTCTACTGGATAAATAACAGCTAATTTACCCGTATCTGACAAAAGTTCAACTGCTGTTTGTAATAAATCAGTTTGCGAAAGAAAGTCTGTATGTCTGGCAACCGTTCTAGCTTTTTTTGCCGCCTTAGAAGCATTTTCAAAGAAAGGTGGATTTGATACTATTAAATCATACTTTTTTTCACAAGATTCTGTATATTCCTGAATAGAATAATTATGAATTTTAATCCTATCTAACCATGGCGATCGCTCCACATTTTCTCTAGCTTGAATAGATGAGTTAACATCAATTTCTACAGCATCAATTTGAGCAAGAGAACGTTGTGCCAGCATTAAAGAAATTAAACCCGTACCAGTACCAATATCCAAAATTTTTTCTGCTCCAGAAATATCTATCCATGCTCCTAATAAAGTACCATCAGTACCGACTTTCATTGCACATCGGTCTTGCAGAATAGTAAACTGTTTAAATCTAAATTTATTTCCTCCCATATTTTAATTTTTATGTTTAGCGGGTGACATGGCTCGCCAAGGATTTCAATCCTTGGCTAATAGTTTAAGTCATCTTAAGATGACTCTTGAGGAGTATGCCATCTTTTTATATTGTGGTTAATCACTGCAACTTGATATGAATTCAGAAGTCAGAATTCATTAAAATACCTAGTATATCAGTTTACTATCTCCATATTTCGGAAAAATACAAACAATATCTATTAAAATTTATATTTTTCAGGATTAACCTGCAAAATATTTATTTTTTCTTCATTCTGGAAATTTATCAATTCTGATTGCCTACTATATAAGTCGAAGAAAAGGGCGCAGACATATCAAAAATTTAAAATTTCTTCCTTCTGCCTTCTGCCTTCATCCTTCATCTCACTATCTACATATTTCGGAAAAATCAAAATAATATCTATTAATATCATTCCCGGATAATTAATAACAAAAAAACTTTTTCCCTTCAAACCTTTTCTTCCCTTAAAACCTTTTCTTCACTTCTGCCTTCTGCCTCCAGCATAGCTGCCTTCTGCCTTCTTCCTTCATCTCACTATCTACACGGAAAAATCAAAATAATATCTATTAATATCATTCCCGGATAATTAATAACAAAAAAACTTTTTCCCTTCAAACCTTTTCTTCCCTTAAAACCTTTTCTTCACTTCTGCCTTCTGCCTCCAGCATAGCTGCCTTCTTCCTTCTTCCTTCATCTCACTATCTACATATCTCGGAAAAATTAAAATAATATCTATTAATATAATTTCCGGATAATTAGTAACAAAAAAACTTTTTCCCTTCAAACCTTTTCTTCCCTTAAAGCCTTTTCTTCACTTCTGCCTCCAGCATAGCTGCCTTCTTCCTTCTTCCTTCATCTCACTATCTACATATCTCGGAAAAATCAAAATAATATCTATTAATATAATTTCCGGATAATTAGTAACAAAAAAACTTTTTCCCTTCAAACCTTTTCTTCCCTTAAAGCCTTTTCTTCACTTCTGCCTCCAGCATAGCTGCCTTCTGGCTTATGCCTTCTTCCTTCATCTCACTATCTACATATCTCGGAAAAATTAAAATAATATCTATTAATATAATTTCCGGATAATTAGTAACAAAAAAACTTTTTCCCTTCAAACCTTTTCTTCCCTTAAAGCCTT
>NZ_JAAHHG010000652.1 GCF_010692555.1 Okeania sp. SIO3B5
ACTTTTGACTTTTGAATTTTAAGTTCTAACTTTTGACTTTTGACTTTTGAATTTTAAGTTCTAACTTTTGACTTTTGACTTTTGACTTTTGAATTTTAAGTTCTAACTTTTGACTTTTGACTTTTGACTTTTGAATTTTAAGTTCTAACTTTTGACTTTTGACTTTTGACTTTTGAATTTTAAATTCTGACTCCTGACTCCTGACTCCTGACTCCTTCTTCAAAATTACTTTTTCCCTAACAACCAATAGGTGACCATTTTACCTCTACCTTTAACTGAAGTTAAACCTCTTTCCTGGAAAATATATTTATCTTTTAATAGTTCATAAGTAGTAGTTGTAACTTGAATTTTTCCAGCTTTTCCAGAAGACTCCATTCTCGAAGCTACATTCACAGCATCTCCCCACAAATCATAAATAAATTTCTTTGTACCAATTACACCAGCTACTACTGGCCCTGTATTAATACCAATTCTAATTTGAAATTTATCGCCCATATCTGTTTGAAACCTATCAATTTCTTGCTGCATATCTAATGCCATATTAGCGATCGCTTCTGCATGATTTTCTTGGGGTACTGGCAACCCACCTGCTACCATATAAGCATCGCCAATAGTCTTAATTTTTTCTAAACCATAAAGTTCAGCTAGATAGTCAAATTTAGAAAAAATTTGATTGAGCAGGTTAACTAATTCTATTGGGGAAACCCTGGCAGCAATAGGAGTAAAGCCAACTATATCAGAAAATAAAATTGTAGCTTTTTCAAAATAATCAGCTATTGCACTGGTATCCTGTTTTAATCTAAATGCAATAGGTTCGGGTAAAATATTCATTAGTAGACGCTCAGACTTTTCTTGTTCTGCGCGTAATGCTGCTTCTGCTTGTTTGCGAAGCGTAATATCTTCTACAATACCTTCATAGTAAAGAATTTCTCCATTAGCATCCCGTACAGCACGAGCTTTTTCAGACATCCAAATAATACTACCATCATAACGATAAATCTCTGATTCAAAATTTGATACTTCCTCATATTTATTAATAGCATCAATAAATTCTTGCCGACGATTAGGGTTAACATATAGCTGTTGTGCAATATTCCTAATATTAGCAATTAATTCTGAACAATTAGAGTAACCATACATTTTAGCCAAAGCAGGATTAGCACTTAAGAAAAAACCATCAGGTGTAGTTTGAAAAATACCCTCAATTGAATTTTCAAATATACTACGATATTTTGCTTCAGCCTTTCGTAATGCTTCCGCTGCTTCTTTGCGTTCTGTAATATCATTAACTATTGAAAGTAAACAAAGTTGCCCATCAAGAAAAATAACTTCTCCTGATAATAAACCAATTCTAATGTGTCCTGACTTTAGCTTCAAGCTAATTTCTTGATTATGAATTCTGCCATGAGTTTCTAATATTTTATAAATATTACTTCGCTCTTCAGGATTTACCCATAAACTTAATTCTGTCCCTGTTTTACCAATCACTTCTTCGCGACTATAACCTGTGGTTTCCAGAAAGCTATCATTAACTTCAATTATCCTACTATCTGCAAGTTTACTAATAGTAATTACATCTGGACTTGCCTTAAAAGCTAAAGCAAATTTTTCTTCTGACTGACGCAGCGCTGCAGTTCTTTCTTCCACTCGTTGTTCTAGTTCAGCATTTGTTTTTTCTAAATTAGCAAATGATTGCTGTAATTGTCGCGCCATTAAATTAAAAGATTCTGCTAAAATTTCTAGTTCATTTACTGCTTTGATTTCAACTATTTGATCGAATTTTCCACTAGCAATTTCTTTACTAGCAGCACTTAAACACATGACAGGATAACTAATCCAACGAGAGGTCAAAACTCCTATTACTGTTGCTACAAATAAAGCTATTAAACAAAGTCTTATTGTGGTACGAGTATTAACATTAATTTTATCCATAAAATCTTCTTCTGGCACCACAACTACAATTAGCCAATCTAAATTTTCACCATCAGAAAAAGGTACTACTTGTAAAAATTGTCGCTTGCCATTGAGTAGAAATTCTAATTGTTGAGATTGCTTGATTTCGCTAAAGTCACCAAAATATTTGATTAAATAATTTGCAGTAGTACCAATTAGGCAATTATCAACATTTTCAGCTTTGATTCTTGTGACTTCTTCATCTTTCAAACTAAATGGTTTTTGAGAAGTAGAAGAAGCCACTAAAAATCCAGAACGTTCGATAATGAAAGTTTGTCCTGATTTACCTATTTTTAAACTTTGGAGAAATTCTCTGATGTGAGAAAGAACAAAATCAACTCCAACTACTCCGATTAATTCATTATTATCTTGATAAACAGGTTGAACTAAAGTAACTTTCAATCTTAGCTCTTTAAAATCAGCATAAATATCACTCCAGGTTGGTTTTTTTGCCTCTACTGCATTTTGATACCAAGGTCTAATTCTGGGGTTATAATCTTTGCCAATTTCTAATAATTCTGTAGGCTTTCCTTCATTATCAATACCAAGGCTATGAAATTTACCTTTCGTAGATTTACCTGCTCTACCAATTTGCCATTGATTATTATTTTGAAATCCTAAACCAATAAATTCTCCTTGGGCGCTACCAAAATAAATAGCAGAAATATTAACCGAATCAAACAAAAATCTTTGTCGCCAAAATTGCTGGGTTAAACTAGCCGTATCTTGAATATTCAAATGACCTAAATTAATAGCATCCCAATTAATTTGAGCAATAACCTTGGGTGCTTCTAAATAATCTTTTAATCTTTCTTGAATACGAGTACTAACTTCATTTCTTAATTGAGTTGTTACTTCATTAACAGCTTCCTGGCCATTGCGTAGAGATAGCCATCCTGTCAAACCTACAGCCCCAAAAATCTGAACCACAAATGGTACTATTAGAATAGCTCGTAGAGGTATATGACTGCTCACTTTGATACGGGGGAATAGTGATTTCAGAAACATTGTGGTAGTCTGGCTTAAGGCCATATATTTCTATGAGAATTCTTTGATGAATTTGGTCAGTTTTTGATAAATTAATTGAAATTTTAACCCCCCAGTTTTGCGATTGATACTACCTCACTTGAGCGCGGTTTCTTCTATAAACTTCTGAGCGATCATAATTACTTAATTTGATTGTAATACTATTGGTTTATTAGCGTAGCATATTCTTCTGTTATATTAATTGAAATTAATTGAAGCTTATCTAAACTTTTGTAAAATTCCTCTCATATTTATTTAAAATTCTCATATTTATTTAATATGTTAGTTATTTTATAAAAAAATTTTAAAATCTTATTTTAATCTATAGCAATCCTAAATTATTTGTAAAAAATATCAGGATATTTAACGAAGTCAGAAGTCAGAAGTCAGAAGTCAGAAGTTAACCCACCCCTCACCCCTAACCCCTCCCAGGAGGGGAGGGGAAGTAGGGGATTTGAGAAACTCTCCGAAAATATTTCGCCTTAAAAGGGGGGGTTTTAAACCAATATTATTTTGATAAAAACTTGAAACTTTTACCGAAAAATTGTGGTTTAAAGTATTCCCTTTTAAGGGGATATTAACGAAGTCAGAAGTCAGATAGGGGAGCCGTCAGATTGGCGAGGTACAGAAGTTGTTTTTGTAACGGAAATTGAAATAAGATTGTTATAGATCGATATTTATCAAACTTTACTAATGGCTCTTTTTAAGCAGAAGCGTGGGGGTATTAAACCCAATATTAAAAATATAAATCGTCATAATTAGGGCTTGCTGAAAAAAAGACTTTTTCAGAGGAGGAGCCAGAATTTCCGTTTGTCATGCTTCCCTACGGGATGCTACGCAAACGCAAACAGAATCGGTGAATCCAGGAGGAATGAGATTCCGAGGAGAGGTAGCCAGAAGAATCTTCCCTTGATTTGTCTGCCATAATCCTCCCAAAATACTAGCATGCATGAGCTTTTTCCACTGAAAAGCTGACACTTTTTTAGATCAAAAAATGCTAAAACCTTTATCTGGCAATTATTTGAGATTTAATCAGCAAACCCTAATTATCTGTTTTTTTAGTGTTGCTGATTTGATGTATGAAATTCAATATCTTGTGAAATTATAAGCGTAGTGGATTGTTTCACCTAAAATAGTGTATTAGATTCAATTCAAAAGTAAAAAGTCAAAAGTAAGAATTCTTCTGTAACTATTAGCAGGAAAGCTAATAGATGGTTTATTAGTTTCAAAATAGAAAGGATACCCCAAATTACTGAGAAATCAGTAGATGTAGCTGGTGTAGATTTAGGAGTAAAAACTTTAGCAACATTGTCAACAGGGGAAATGTTTGATGGTGCTAAATCGAAAAAAAAGTTAGAATCATTACTATCACGACTGCAATACCTAAACAAGCATAAAACTAAGGGCGTTGGTGAATTAAGGTATGATTTGAGAAAAGAGCGATCGCTAATTAGGGTTTGCGTATGGAAAATCTTTTTGCTGGGGTAGGAGACAGGAGACAACCCACCCCTAACCCCCCCCCAGGAGGGGCAGGGCTGTTTCATTCTCGATAGACACGGGGACACACCAGACACACCAGACACGGGGATGGAGGCTTTTAAGCGACGTTGAACCAAATATTCTCTTAGAGCTTAAAGACGCGTACTTTGCCGATTTTGAGCGCCAATAAGCGTCCCTTTTGCTCTGACTAAAATGGTGAAAAGTCAACTTTTAATCATAAATTAAAAGCCTCCATCCCCGTGTCTCCGTGTCTCCGTGTCTCCCTGTCTCCCTGTCTCCCTGTCTCCCTGTCTCCCTGTCTCCGTGTCTCCGTGTCTCCCTGTCTCCCTGTCTCCCTGTCTCCCTGTCTCCCTGTCTCCCTGTCTCCCTGTCTCCCTGTCTCCCTTTCTCCCTGTCTCCCTGTCTCCCTGTCTCCCTGTCTCCCTGTCTCCCTGTCTC
>NZ_JAAHHG010000653.1 GCF_010692555.1 Okeania sp. SIO3B5
TGTACTCTAATTGCCTGACTAATTCTCCCCAGTTAGCATCACTACCCACCCCTCTTGCTCCCCTCCCGGGAGGGGATGGGGGTGGGTTATGGTTTTTGACCATATTCTTTACGGCTATTTCCTCAACTACAACAGTTTGATTTTCTCTGATTAATTGAGTAGGCACGCTTATGGGTATAATCAAGCCTTGAATCTTTAATTCGTGCGTGTATCCTAGCTACTTTCAGCCTAGCCTTTTGATAGTTATTAGATCCCTTCGTTTTTCTCTTTAGAGACTTTTGAGCTAATCTCAGTTTTTTGTGTAATTTATTTAGATTCTTAGGGTTAGCAAATTTTTCTTCATCACTGGTAGTAACTAAACTGGTAATTCCGCGCGTCAATACCAATTTGTTTCTGGACTGGCTTAAGCAATAAATTCCTGGTATCATTGACTCTCAGAGACACTGACCATCTACCAGAGGGGTCTAGCTTCACTGTAATTGTGCTAAGGACACAATCTTGTGGCAGTTGCCTACTCCATCTAATAGGTAATGGCTCAGAACATTTAGCTAAATAGACTTGACCATCTTTCCACTTAAATGCAGACTTTGTAAACTCTGCACTACCACCCCATACGCTTTTTCTTGAAGTTAGGATATTTGGCACGCCCACTAAAAAAGTTAGTAAAAGCAGCCTGTAGATGTCTTAAACCTTGTTGTAATGGGACACTGCTTACAACTGTCAAGAAAATCTAAATTTTCCTCTTTCTTCCAAGAAGTAAGCAGAGCTGAGGTTTGAGCATATCCTACTCGTTCTTGATTCTCATACCAGGCAGTAGTTCTTGCTGCTAAAGCTTTGTTGTAGATGAGGCGTACACAACCCAAAGTTCTCCTCAACAGATTTTCCTGCGACTGAGTAGGGTAAAACCTAAATTTGTATGCTTTATCAACCATCTCTGTTTGCTTTTCTACTCTTACGTTTTAACAGATTATTTGTGAAATCCCAACATTGATTGGCATTGCCATACGGCGCTCTCCCGTAGGGGAGCGCGGGTATAAATGCCAACATTTAGATAAAATCCATAACGATAACTTTCTTTTCCTGGCATTTCTTATTGATAAAAATTTCGACTATAGCTAAGAAAGAATTGGTTAGGACTTATGCGGATGATGAATCTTAGACTAGAAAATGTTTTTCCAACTATTCCCTGTTTCCTGCTATATAAAAATTGCTGAATAAGTGCCAAAACCTATTCAGCCATCCTAAAAAGTATTGACATCCTCTCTCGTTATAATCTTTAGATTTAACGGGAGATTCCTAAACCTCACGATTTAGGTTTACTGCTTTAATGGCACTTACCTAGACTGTTGCCAGTCCCCGACAGTACGCCTACACAGTCAATTTGCTCTACGATCTGCAAAGGCCGCAGTGACACCTCACTGGTATCATGTACCTACTTGTATAATACTTCTATTTTAATGGAGTGCTTATTTTTGTTTGGTCGCGATTCATCTCCCAGTAAATCGGAGATTATACCGGGAGTCCTCTCGCTCCATTTTTGATAGCTAAGAAAGAATTGGTGAGAACTTATGCGGACGATCAACCTGAGACTAGGAAATATCTTTCCGACTATTCCCTGCTACTGTAATTGAGGTAAAGCCTTTCTTGCCCTTTCTGCACGAGCATCTGCCGACTCCATAACTTCATCAATTTTTTCCAACATTTCCCCTGGATAATTTTCTAGCACCTTAGTAGAAAGAGAAATTCGCTTTCGACCTTCATCCAAATCAACAATCATCGCCCTAACCAAATTACCCTGGGCAAAAATTGTTGATAAAGAATCAACCCGTTTTTGACTAACTTGGGTAATATGCAGCAAACCAGTTAAACCCTCTAAATCCACAAAAACCCCAAAAGGTTTCACTCCAGCAACATTTCCTTCAACCAACTGACCAACAATTAACTTACTAAAACCAGCAGATTGAGCAGCCAAACGTTGAGACATAACAATTTTATTCTTTTCTTGGTCTAATTCCAAAAAATTGACTGTCAATACTTGGTCAATCAATGAGTCCAAATTTTCCTTTGCCAGAAGATGGGAACGCGGAATAAAACCCCGCAAAGATTGTACATCCACCGTCACCCCACCCTTATTAGTACCAATTACTCGAACTTGGAAAGACTGACCACCTTCTTGTAATTCAATCAAATTCTCCCAAATTTGATTAATTTCTAGCTGCTTAATAGAAAGAAGCACTTCTCCTTCTGCATTTTGCTCGCGGATAATTAGGAAGTCCCGTTCTAGCTGTAATGGTAGTGCTTCAGATAAATCTTGTGTTACTCCCAAGAAAGCTTCTTGAATGGGCAAAAGAGCTAAAGACTTACCCCCTATATCAATGTATATACCTTCAGATTCATAACTATATACTTTTCCAGTAACTATTTGTCCTTTTTGAAATTCATAATTATATTGAGGTTGTTCGAGAGCTTTAGCAAAATCGTCCATGGAAAAGGACTGTTTACTTTCTTGAGAGCTGCTTGATTGATTCATCATAAACTTTCGGTAAGTGGGAAACCAACCTGTTTTTAACGGCTGGATGGAAACGATGCGATGGGTTTTAACCCGTAGTTACGCACATTGCCAATTTTGAATATTTTCGCTACTAAAATGTATTATAAGTGGGAAAGTTCATTATGTATCTGACCCAAAAGAACAAAATTAGAAACCTGTCTGGCCAGGAGTTTAAAGTCTTAAAGCCTACATTCCGCACGACAAAACGTAGCATAAAAATATAAGTCAAAAGTCAAAAGTCAAAAGTCAAAAGTAAGAAATAAAGAAGTAAGAAGTAAGAATAAAATTATAGTGGTCAATAAAATATAAGTCAAAAGTCAAAAGTCAAAAGTAAGAAATAAAGAAGTAAGAAGTAAGAATAAAATTATAGTGGTCAATAAAATATAAGTCAAAAGTCAAAAGTCAAAAGTCAAAAGTAAGAAATAAAGAAGTAAGAAGTAAGAATAAAATTATAGTGGTCAATAAAATATAAGTCAAAAGTCAAAAGTCAAAAGTCAAAAGTCAAAAGTAAGAAATAAAGAAGTAAGAAGTAAGAATAAAATTATAGTGGTCAATAAAATATAAGTCAAAAGTCAAAAGTCAAAAGTCAAAAGTCAAAAGTCAAAAGTAAGAAATAAAGAAGTAAGAAGTAAGAATAAAATTATAGTGGTCAATAGGAGTCAATAATTTAGTAAGTATTTATACTATGCAAATCATCTCAATTACTTTTTTCATTCATCAAACTCCTTGTAAATAATTAGGGTTTGCTGAAAAAGTCTTATGGGTGAGGGTAGGAGTCAGAATTTCCTAGGTCATGCTCCGCAAACAGAATCGGTGAATTCAGGAGGAGCGGGGAATTATAGAGGAGGTAGTCAGAAAAATTGTAAGAGTGATTTTTCTGTCATAATCGTCTGAAAATACTAGCTTTATGCAGCTCTTGCCACCAAAAAGCTGATGCTTTTTGAGACCCAAAAATGCTAAAATCTTTATCTGTCAATGCGCGCGATATTTAATCAGCAAGCCCTAATTAAGCATAAATACTGGCTCTTATGATTACTCAATCACGACAGCTATAATTTTCTTCTAAAATTCTGTCTCCTGTCTTCCCCTCCCCTCCTGGGAGGGGTTAGGGGTGGGTTGGGAGGGGGAGGGGCGAGGGGTGGGTTGTCTCCTGACTCCTTCTTCGGTTGCTACATTTTGTGGTGCGGAATGTGGGCTTTAAGAATCTGTGTGGATTTATCCCACAGACTGTCAACTATAGCAAAAGTCAAAAGTTAAAAGTTAAAAGTTAAATTATTACTTTATATAGCTTTTTTCTTTACAATTCTTGACTAAACAGTTGCTTTGTCTTAACCCAAGCATCAGCAGCAGCTTCAGCATTGTAACTACTACGATGGTCACAAAAGAAACCGTGGTCTGCTGGATAACGAAATACTTGATGTTTAATTTGATGTTTCTGTAAGTCTGTCTCTATTTGGTCTACCTGTTCTATGGGAATTAAAGGATCTTCTGTACCAAAGAAGCAGTAAATAGTACCACTAATTTTTGGAGTTAGAGTAATAGTAGGTTCACCACCACCAGGAGTACCAGTGGCAATACCAGCTCCATAGAAAGAAGCTGTTGCTTGAATTTCTGGTAAAGTTGCTGCTAAATAGCTCACATGGCCTCCAAAACAGAAACCAATACAACCAAACTTATCTGCTTTAACAGTAGGTAGGGTGTTAAACTAAGCCAGTTTGTTACCAAACCGACTTGTCTTCAGAACCGGACGTGAGACTTTCACCTCATCACGGCTCCTCTCTTAAACGTCCCTTGTCATGGGTACATCCTGCTTCAGAGTTAACATATCGTCAATCCATATATAATTTTCAGGTAAGTCCTGTGCCTTAAATTTTGGATATGTCTTATTATCTAGAGCAGTTTTATTGTCGTGGCAGTGTCGGTGCAACAATTGTTTGTTCTTATATGTGTTGTCACCACCTTTAGACCTTGGGATTATATGGTCAACTTCCAGTAGGTCAGTTGGTCTAAAGGTTAGTCCACAAGATGCGCATTTATTCTTTTGCCGTTTTAACAGCGTTGCGACTTCCTTCCTTACGCCTGGGTATTTGCCGATTCTATTACTCCAATAAGTCCAATTGCCGTCATAAGGGGATTTATTACCTTTCACCTTGATGTGTCTTACAATAGGAACATCCGAGTGTTGGTTTAGTATATACTCGCCGTCGTTAAGTACCCAATTTCTGGTTTCTTTGCGGCGAGGGAAATACTTTTTCTTTACCCATTTAGCTGACTTATTTGGATGCCTTCTACTTGCCCATCTCCATAATCTTTTCCATAGAAGCATATCAATTTTATTGAATGTCTCA
>NZ_JAAHHG010000654.1 GCF_010692555.1 Okeania sp. SIO3B5
TGCGTAATATTTTTGGAGCCTTGCTCAAATCCCCGTTACAAAAATAACTTCTGACTTCCCCTCCTGGGAGGGGTTAGGGGTGGGTTGACTTCTGACTTCTGACTTCGTTAAATTACCTCTCGTTGAAAAGAAGAGGATTGATGGTTAAGGAAAATTTTTTCTTCTCTTATATCATGTTCGGATGATTAGTTATAAAAAACCTCTTCACTTCAAACTTTGCTCTCTTCCTTCTGCCTTCTGCCTTCTGCCCTCTGCCTTCCTGATTGAGATGCACCCAAAAATTGAGCTTGTTGAATCCATTTTTGCACCAGATCGACAGTGGGACAAAGGTCACGTCTTTGCATAGTTGAGACCTGTAATTTTAGGATTTGTTGATGCAATCTGTGGGTAGGTATTTGAGCTAGTTGAGTAACTGAAGCAATGCCAGCATGAAGCAGAAGTCCACAGTATTGACAGCCAATACTAGGAACTCTAGCTAAGTCTGCTAATGCCACCCATTTCTTGATGTATTGAAGATGAATTTGTAGTTGATTTGCTAGGGTTAATTTCTGTTGAGGAGTGTGGGTTATTTCTAGTAGTTTTCTCGTAGTAGTAATGCCATATTCTATTAGTAATTGTTGGTGTTGTTTACTTAAACCTGGTAATTTTTCAATAGACCAGTTTTGAGATTTGATTGACTGTTTTTTCTGTGTTATTTTCATGTTTATTTTTTCTGTTTTTCGGCTTTGAGAAAATGATAATTTGAGGATTTATTTTATTTGTACTTAGTAAGCATCCCGCAGGAAATGCTTACCGTAATTATTATTTTCATATTGCGATATTTCATCACTATGAAATGCCAAACCAAGCGTGAAAACTTGGGAAATATCTACTTTTTATTTCTTTCAAATCTTCTTCCTTCTTCCTTAATTGCGAGCAAGATGCTCCCACTATTTATAATACCAAATCCGGTTATCAAAAGTCCGCTCTTCGCTCTTCTTCTCTAACCATTCTGCCTTCTGCCCTCTGCCTTCTGCCTTCTGCCTTACCTTACTCACAAACATATTTAACTAATTGCTCTATAGAGTGACAATAATCATAATAAAAAATACGATCAACTTTACTTCATAATATTCAAGATTGTACAAACATTCTAGTGTTTTTTTGAACTGCTTTAATACCTAAAGTAACCATTCGTGAAATCATAGTTATTAACTTTTCTCGAGCTAGTTCTTGTTGCCATATCCATCCTTCTCTAGTAGTAGAATATAGAGGAGGGAGGCGATTGAGAGTATAAGCAATTACATCCACTTTATTAATAGATCTTAATAGATCGTTGGGTAATCTTTTAAGTTGTCGTTCTATTTCTACAGTTGCTAATGGAATCATAGCATTAAATTCATGTAATATAGATTTTTGGCGATCGATTATTGCTTTATTATCCTTAAAAGATGGGTGGAGTGGAGTAGAAAAAATTTTATTGTTTCTTTGGGCTGCTTTAATACCTAAGCTAACTACTCTAGAAATCATATCTGCTATTTTTTGTGACCGTCGCTGTTGCCATATTTTTCCTTTTTGTGTTGTAAAATACATCGGTGGTAATCTATTTAGACTATAGGCAGTCACATCAGCTTTATTGATAGAGTCAACTATTTCTCGTGGTAATTTTTTTAACTGTTTTTCTATTTCTAAAATAATTAGACATTCCATTGCATTACGAAAAGTTGAGGTTAAAAGTGATTTACTCATATAGTTACTCCTGAAAATCGAGTTTTAATTAGCATTATAAATAATCATGAGTTTTATGCAGAAATGTTGTCTGCAATTTTCTTATACCATTTCATGGCAGTAATACATCGAGTGTTTAATATCAAGGGTGATAAATGTTTGTTACAAATGGTAGGGACGTTGCATGCAACGTCCCTACGAAAGAAGGAAGAGGGAAGAAGGAAGAAGGGGGAAATCTTGAAAAAAAGGGAAAAAAGATAGAGATAACTATCTCAAATGAACTGGAGCAGCTATTTTTAAACATATCCGATCGAGGTCTACCTTTTTGTAGCATTCTTTTTTCACCCTTGGTATAATATCAAGTCTGCTCGGGTTCGATATAAAAAAATGTTCCATCCTAGCACCATTGCCAAATGTTTCTTTATAGCAGGGAACAGGCAACAGGGGGCAACAGGTAATATCATGCCCGGATAATCAGTGATAAAACACTTTTTCTCATGAGCGCCTTTTCTTCCCTTCTGCCTCCTGCCTCCTGCCTCCTGCCTTCCTTCGTCCAAAGTGTAATATCATGTCCGGATAATTAGTTATAAAAAAACTTTCTCCTTCAACTCCAGTTCTTCTTCTTTCTTCCCTCTTTACTCCTGACTCCTGACTTCCCCTCCTGGGAGGGGTTAGGGGTGGGTTGACTCCTGAGGACTCCGTAGTTATTTATTTATCACTGTTCAACCGGACATGATATAAGTATTCAACCGAACATGATATAATATCAAATCCGGTAGCATCGGTGTAATAAGATAGTGAATCAGAATCCAGAATTCAGAATTCAGAATCCAGAATTCAGAATTTAGAAGGGAAGAGAACTTAGAATTCTTTCCGCTCTGGGTGAAGATGGAATATTTTTTTTATACCGAATTAAACGGATTTGATATAACAGTTGGAAAAACATTTCCTAAGATTCATCATCCGCATACAGCGCTTTTCAAGTTGATGAACCACATATTCACAAACAAAACTTAGTAGGGGCGATTCGCGAATCGCCCCTACTAATGCTTAAACTCATTGAGATATTACTTTTATAGTGCTACGCGCCAGGGAATAGGGAATAGGGAATAGGGAATAGGGAATAGCAAACTGTAAAAGGGTTTTAGGATTGAAAAATGTCCTAACCAATTTTTGTAGTGCTATAACTTTTGACTTTTGACTTGCGCGTAGCGCTATATCGAATAAGTTATATCATGTCCGGTTGAATACTTATACTTTGGAGAAGGTAAGGCAGCTATGCTGGAGGCAGGAGGCAGAAGGAAAGAAAAGGTTAGAAGGGAAAAGGTTTTTTTATCACGCTATTATCCGGACATGATATTACTACAAAAATTCTAATTTTCACTAATTAGGGTTTGCTGATTAAATCTCAAATAATTACCAGATAAAGGTAAGTGCCTTTTTAGGTATTGAAAAAGTACATGGTTTTCAGCTCTTCATGGTCAAAAAGGAGCACATTTTTAGCGCATAGTTGGGCAAAAAAATTCTCCCCTACTCCCCTACTCCCCTACTCCCCTACTCCCCTACTCCCCTACTCCCCTACTCCCCCGCTCCCCTACTCCCCTACTCCCCCGCTCCCCTACTCCTGAAAAAAGACTTTTGAGCGCAAACCCTAATTATCTGTTGGGCTTAATGTGAATTTTTTAGTTAAAGTAAGCTTCAGATAAGATTATCTTGTTAGTATTAATACTCAAAAAAAATCTGCCCAACCGAGCAGATTTGTACTGTCAACATCTACTTTTTGGAGGTTTCTACCATCCTTCTTTTAATCATATCAATATTGTGCATCTTGATAATCATAGTTTAATTATTGTTATACGTTTACCATAAACTATAATCATTATTGTGTTAAAGTAATCTTAAATAGAGGGTGTGACCCCTCATTAGACCGAGTTGAAGCTATAATCAAAATAATCTAGAAGGGTAGCAAATTGATTTTTTTCTGGTTGTAAAACCGTATTTCTACTTAACAAAAATGCCTTTAATCCTATATTAATGGCACCCTGATAATCAGCAGTTAAACTATCTCCAATATGCACAACTTCTTCAATAGCACAACCACATTTTTGTAAAGCAGCGACAAATATTTTTCGATCAGGTTTAGCTGCTCCTACTTCTGTAGAAATAGTCACATGATCAAAAAAATCTGCTAACTTCAAAGCTAGCAAAACTGGATAAAGTCGAGAATCAAAATTAGATAAAACTGCTAACTTAATTCCGCGATCGCGCCACTTTGTTAATGCAGGTTTCACATCAGGGTAAACAAACCAAGGCGCAGCAGTAGCAAAATGGTTGTAAAGTTCCCGAAAAAAAACTCTGAAATCAGAAAACTGCTCAAATGCTCCTAGTTTTTTGTAAGTTGCAGTAGCGACTTCGCACCACCACTCAAATTCCAATTCAGGTATTTTAGTAGACTCCACACTAGGAAATGCCATGGGTGGAGCAGTTTTAAAACTTTCAAAAAAAGCTGCATTTACAGCGGGAGGCGAAACATCAACTCCCCACTGACTGGCAAATTGTTGATAAATCTCACCTACACTACCACGTACACCAAATAAAGTGCCTACAGCATCAAGCAAAATAACTTTAGTCATATTTAAGAAGGAAGAGGGAAGAAGGAAGAAGGAAGAAGAAGGGGGAAGTAAGAAGGAAGGAAGAAGGTTGATTAAGGAAGAAGGAAGAGGGAAGGAAGAAGAAGGGGGAAGTAAGAAGGAAGGAAGAAGGTTGATTATTGATATTCCGTTGTTTGAGATATTCCATAAGTCAACAGCAGTAATGACAGTTGCTATATATATCATTAAATGGTAGATAATACTATGCCCAGATGATTAAGTATAATAAAAATTTTCGACTGAAGCAGTCTTGAAGGAATATCCCAAATTTCTGCTCCGTTTCCAGTGTTAAACCTTAAATTTACACCTACCACCTATCACCTACCACCTAAGAACTTTATTAATTAGGGCTTGCTGATTAAATCTAAAAGCATTTACAAATAAAGGTTTTAGCCTTTTTAGGGTCGAATTGCAGTGCGCCTGTTTCAGTCTAAAACACTCAAAAAGTTAGTATTTTAGGCGCATAGTTGGGCAGAAAAATCATTCTTACAATTCTTACTCCTACCTCATCTAAATTCCTATTTCTCCTGTCTCCTGTCT
>NZ_JAAHHG010000655.1 GCF_010692555.1 Okeania sp. SIO3B5
GCATCGGAGCGTGTATAAAATCAAGGTGACACTCTTGAGAAAACCTTCTGCCTCCTGCCTCCTGCCTCCTGCCTTCCTTCCACCAAAGTCTAATTATTCAACCGGACATGATATAACTTCTAACTTTTAACTTTTGACTTTTGACTTTAGTGAATGGGGAGATGGGGAGATGGGGAGATGGGGAGATTGAATATTAAAGTTTGGATAGAATTATAAAAATATACGATATAAACGGATTCTATAATTAGGGCTTGCTGATTAACTATTAAAGCATTTATACCAAATTCAAAAAAGGTAGTTACATCTTATATCATGTCCGGTTGAACAGTTATAAATAAACTACTCAGAATTCAGCAATTCTGCAATTGCTGAATTCAGGAGGGAAGAAAGAAGAAAAGAAGGAGAAAGTTTTTTATCACTAATTATTTGGTATGATATCATGTCCGGCAGCATCGTTTGTGTATAAAATTAAGTTGACAATAGAAGAAAACCTTTTGCCTCCTGCCTCCAGCATAGCTGCCTTCCTTCCACCAAAGTCTAATTATTCAACCGGACATGATATGACTCCTACCCTCACCCATAAGACTTTTGAGCGCAAACCCTATATAAGAAATAAAAATTATCGTACAGAAATTATCAGTTATTTCCCCCTATTCCCTATTTGCTCTTTTCTGGAGATATCTATTTATTCAAATGCTGTTAGAGTTGAAGGCATTGTTGAGGGACGGAATGAATATAAGTGGGGAAAATATGAGGAACGGGCAAGATGTCCATTCCATAAAACTATTAAAATCATCCTGCATTTATGCAACGCCGAGTTGAAAGTTGAAAAGTCAAACCGAAACATAATAACTTCTGAATATAAATATAAGTTCCTCTAAACAATTTTTGATTCGTAGCCGAAAAAATTGTAAAGAAGTAGCTGAATTTTGAGAAAGCAATTATAATCTCTCTAATCTGTAGACAATGAGCAAACATTTTTCTTGTCCCCTCTTAATTGCAGCGGATAATCTATTGCTATCTATAAATATGTATGTGAAATTCCTTATAGAAAAGCTTTGCTCAACAAAATTGTACGCTGATTTATTCTATATCAAATAAATAATTTTATACGAATGCCAAGATTACAATCTCCAAGTATTTCTCCCTACTTTGATGTTATAGTAGTAGGTTCAGGTGCAGCAGGACTTTATGCTGCACTTTGTTTACCTACTCATCTTAGAGTTGGTTTAGTTACTAAAGATGTCATAAATATGGGTTCCAGTAACTGCGCTCAAGGAGGTATTGCTGCAGCTATTGACCCGTCAGACAACCCAAACTTACACCTAGAAGATACCCTCAAAGCTGGTGTAGGTTTGTGTGACCCCGAATCTGTAAAATTTATGGTGGAAAGTGCAGAAGAAGCGATCGCTCATCTAGTAGAAATGGGTGTTGCTTTTGACCGCAAAGGAGAAAAACTGGCAATGACTTTAGAAGCTGCCCACTCACATCCTCGCGTACTTCATTCGGCAGATACTACAGGTAGAGCCATTATTGATACACTTACAGCAAAAGTTTTGGAACGTCAAAACATTCAAGTGGTTTCTCAGGCAGTAGCATTAAATTTATGGCTGACTCCACAAAAAAATCGCGTTCAAGGTATTAGTCTTCTCCATCAAAGCAAAATTCAGTGGTTAAAATCTTCCGTAGTTGTTTTAGCAACGGGTGGAGGCGGTCAAATATTTGCTCAAACAACTAACCCGGAAGTGAGTACCGGGGATGGAGTTGCAATAGCTTGGCGTGCGGGAGCTGTTTTACGAGATTTGGAATTTTTTCAGTTTCATCCCACTGCTTTAACTAAACCAGGCGCTCCTCATTTTCTGATAAGTGAAGCTGTGCGGGGGGAAGGAGCGCATCTAATTGACGAACACGGAAACCGCTTTGCCTTTGAATATCATCCTGCTGGAGAGTTGGCACCAAGAGATGTTGTCAGTAGAGCTATTTTTCATCACTTGCAAAAAACTGCACATGAACTCACCCAAGCTCATGTTTATTTAGATTTGCGCTCTATTGCTCCTGAACGGATTCGTTATCGCTTCCCCAATATTATCAATGTTTGCAAACAATGGGGTGTTGATGTTTTTCAAGAACCTATTCCGGTTGCTCCTGCTGCTCATTATTGGATGGGTGGAATTGCTTGCGACTTAATGAGTCAAACTTCAATTCGTGGACTCTATGCTATCGGGGAAACGGCAAGTACGGGGGTTCATGGGGCAAATCGTTTGGCGAGTAATTCTTTGTTGGAATGTTTAGTATTTGCTTCTCAACTATCTCGCATTGAAATTCAGCCAAATTTAGTTGCGCCTAATTCTGAGGTTTCGCAGGTAGACTTTAATTGGAGTGAGGATATGGAAAAGATAGAATTGATTCGGCAAATGTTACCGAGTTTAATGTGGGAAAGTGCAGGTATCTCTCGTGAAGGAGAGTTGTTAGATAGAGCGCTACATAAAATTAATAATTGGCGAGAAAGTTTGGCAGGTTTGGATGTAGTTCAATTTGTAACAAATCTATTACCTAACCAGATGATAGAGTTAAATTCGACTGATGCTGAACAACAATTGCGGATGGTTACAGAAACGATCAATCTTTTGGATCTAGGTTCTTTAATTCTTAAAAGTGCTGCATGGCGTACTGAAAGCAGAGGTGGGCATTATCGTAGCGATTATCCTCAAACTGCCGATCATTGGAGAGTACATACTTTGGTGGAGGGCGATCGCTTGTGGAAATCGCCAATGGGGATTAATTCTGAAGAGTCAAAAATCAAAAGTATAGCGCTGTGCGCAGGCAACAGGCAATAGACAACAGCGGTGCGACTCCGCGTCATAGACATCTCCAATAATAAAAAATAAAATCAATTATCCCAAAGAAATTATCAATTATTCCCCTCCACCGGAGGGGTTAGGGGTGGGTTCCCGACTCCCTACTCCCTCTTTTCTAGAGATGTCTAATAAAGCCGAATGGGGATTAATTATCAATTATCCATTATCCATTGGTAAGAATTTTTCTAAGATTGTTCTGCCCAAATCTTGACCAAAATCCGCTCCTAATATCATGTCCGGTTGAATAGTTAGGGCTTGCTGATTAAATCTAAAAGCATTGATAGATAAAGACTTTAGTTTTTTTGGGATCGAAAAAAGTGCCTGGTTTTCAGCTCTTCATGCTCAAAAAGCTAGTATTTTGGGCTGACTATACCAGAACAATCTTGGGACAAAACTTAGCTCCTACCTCCTCGCTCATTCCCATTTCTCCTGTCTCCTGTCTCCTGTCTTCCCCTCCTGGGAGGGGTGAGGGGTGGGTTGTCTCCTACCCCTACTAAAAGACTTTTTCAGCAAGTCCTAGTTATACCATTTTCAAAAAAGAATGCTACGAAAAGGTAGATATCGATCAGATATGCTGAAAAATAGCTGCTTCAGTTAATTTTAGATAGTTATTTCTATCGTTTTCCCCTTTTTTTCAAAATTTACCCCTTCTTCCTTCTTCCCTATTCCTTCTTTCTTGCTTCTACCATTTGTAGCAAACATTTATAAAATTGGTATTACACTTAGGAGGAAGGAAGGCAGCTATGCTGCTATGCTGAGGGCAGAAGGAAAAGAAAGATTCAAAGGGGATAAGTTTTTTTATCACTAATTATCCGGTAATTATCCGGACATGATATAATTGAACTATTACTACTTAAAACCTCGCACTTTTTGATACTTAAAAAGGTACTTACCTTTATCTATAAAGACTTTTATATTTAATCAGCAAGTCCTATTTATCCCTTAATTTTTCTGAAATTATTCTGCCCAAAATCTTAACTTTTTGGTTGCTCAAGCTTAAATTGTTTCAAGTTATAAATATTTCAGTTTAGGGTTTAAATTTAAGCAAATTTATTAGTGTAGTTTTTGCGTGCAATATTTATCAATCTAATACAACCTTTTCTTAAGGTAGGTATATATTTATTTTCAGATATTTCTGCTTTAGTAATTCCTAACTCTACAATCATAGCTATAATTTCAGAATGTTTGAAAGGTTTACTAAGATAGCCATCTGCACCATATTTCATTGCTTCATGGTAGTCACTTTCATCATTCTTGCTAGTGCAAAAAATGACAGGAGTCTTCTGTAGTTGAGGATCGGACTTAATTTGAGTACATACAGCATAGCCATTTAATTTTGGTATCATAATGTCTAGAAGCACTAGATCGGGTTTTTCACAATAAATTTTTTCTATGGCTTCGACACCATCATTAGCTTCTATTACTTTTAATCCTAGTTGTATAAGAGAATAAGAAATAATCTTCTTATGCGTAGGATTATCTTCTACCAACAAAATTCTTTTCTTGAGCATTTTTCTACAATTATCCTCATTGTGTATATCTCTATGTATAGAGAAGCTGTTTGTTTATATAGCTGCTCTATATCAGTAAGTAATATCATGTCTCTTTAAATACCCACAATAAAAATTTTAGGGAACAGGGAGTAGGGAATAGGGAGAAATTTATCAGAGACAACATTTTTATTATCGCTAATTAATGAAACTTGATATAAGTGAAAAAATTTACCGAAAAATTTGGTTTAAAGCCTTGCCCTGAAGCGGGCAACTTTGTGTAAGGAAGCAATCTCAAGGGTATTAAGATGCATCAACATTTCGTCACATAGTTGGGTTTATTTATGCCTACCTACTCATTTGGTGGTGGTGCATAGTAATGGTAGAGAGAGTGTGGGGGGATGGGGAGATGGGGGGATGGGGAGATTGGGAGATGGGGAGATGGGGAGATTGGGAGATTGAGAGATTGGGAGATGGGGAGATTGGGAGATGGGGAGATTGGGGGATTGGGAGTGTGGGAGAAATTAAAAAATATATATCTTCTACCAA
>NZ_JAAHHG010000656.1 GCF_010692555.1 Okeania sp. SIO3B5
ACGCTCAAAAAGTTAGTATTTTAGGCGCATAGTTAGACAGAAAAATTAAGGGACAATTCTTACTTCTACCTTCTCGCTCCCAAGCCATTTCTCCTGTCTCCTGTCTCCTGTCTCCTGTCTCCTACCCTCACCCATAAGACTTTTTCAGCAAACCCTAATTATACCTGAATTTATTAATGATTCAATTAATGCTATAAATAACTAAAGCCAATGTTACCATAAGTATCAAATTTTAATGGGATTTAGATAAAAATTAGGCAAAAAAAGTTTCATATCTAGACATACATAACTATTTTTATGTAAAATCAAATAACCTTTCAATCATTGGTGACTGGGTGCATCTCATATAAAAATACTTTTTTCTATATATTCCCTATTCTCTATTCCCTGTTGCCTGTTGCCTAAAAGCGATAAATAAATTTTTGGCTTTATTCACGCATTGAGATGCACTCTGGTGACTGGCTATTATTTCAGTCACCTTTAACTTAATATTTAATTACCAATTCAGCTTTGATTAACTTCTTCAATAATCCAATGAAAAGTTTCTATTACTTGTTGTAATGCTACATCATCTTGTAATGTGGATAAACGTAAACTAGGCGCTCTAAACTCTTCTAAATTTCCTGGTAGAGCCAAACCAATTGAACTAAGTTTAGCTCTTAACTCCAACCATTTACCATTATTATTAAATGGAGGTTGACAACTATATTTATTCGAGTAAATTTCTAGATGACCTGAAATATCAATACTAAATAACTCTAGACTCTTTTTTTCTGGTTGATTAACTATTATAGTAAACCCACCATAAACATCTCCTGTTCCCCATTGAATTGAAGTTATAGGTTCTTGGTTTTTAGCCCACTCATGAATTTTTTTGAGTATTGCTGCCTCATCAGCACCCCATCTAGTTTTAAATTCTTGAAAGAAAGATACTTCGTCCCACCTTCTTCTCTCACGAGTTGTGCTTGATTTTTTCAGTTGCGCTTCAGTTGTTTGACCAATTAATCTTGGAACTAAAGTTCTTAAACCTTCTTGAGCAACATACTGTTTAATTTCTAATCCTAAAACTTCTACTGGATCTATCTGCTCATTCAGAAATTCTACTACTCTTCGTAGTTCTGCCGGAATATTATCTGCCACAAATACTAAACGAATTTTATTTGCTTGCAAATTAGTTTTAACTTTTTGCCAGAACTCTTCTTCATTAGCATCTAAACCCAGAAATGTTTCAAATACTTGTTCTGGATCGCGACCATGTTCCCGGCAGTTGACTTCAAACTGAGCAATAATTGACTCTAGAGGCCAATAAACTCCTACATTAGCAGCATAATCAATCATTTGACCTACTACTTGTTGGCGAATTTCTGCTTTATAAGCGCCTTTAACTATTACTAATGTCGGAATTGCTTCTTGGTCAAGAAATAAATGAGATAGTGCCCATTGTTGTGTGATCTCTTCTTCTGTCGATATCGCTATTTCCCGTGATATTAATAACCATCTTCTGGGAGTAGCTCTGTCTATATCATCTCCTGCAAGTAGGTTAGGATAAGTTTCTATAAAATCTTGTAGTTGATCTTCAGACTCATAAGCTTGTTCTGTCATTTCCACAAGTTGATCGTTGTCACGAATTAAGTAAATACCTCCGCCCATGAATATACCTCTATTTTTAAGTCAAAATTCCCAGTCAAAAGCAATATAACTTTTAATTTTTATCTAAAAGTTATCATATTGAAAATAGTACAGCTAACTTTGTTTTATAGCAGTCGAAGAAAAGGTGAGGACGTATCAAAAGTCGAAAACTCAGGCAACGCCAGACTTTTCCTTCTTTCTTAAGCATAGCTGCCTTCAGAATAGCTGCTATACTGCTTAATTTTTTTTAATAACTGTCTTGAAAATTTAAATTTTCATATTTAAAACTAATTTTGAAATTCTCAAAAAATTAATCTTAAACAATTACCGAATAATTAATCATTAATCATTATTAATTAAATAATTCAGCTTTACTAGCCTCCCCTTGGCTGCGCCGCGAGCTGTCGCTCTACAAGGGGAAAATAAAGAAATAATATTTCCTTATGTTCAATCCTCTCGGTTTTAACCAGAGGTAATTATCCATTATCCATTATCCATTAATGAATAATCTCTACATTTTTATCAACTCATTATTGATTCATCAATTACTCCTGTAAATACTTTTTCTGTTGGTCCAGTCATATAAACTTTTTGGTCTATAGTTGACCATTCAATCTCCAAACAACCTCCAGGTAGTTCAACTGTAACTTTATTCTCGTTTCTTTGAGTTAAAACCCCTGCCACCACTGATGCACAAGCACCCGTACCACAAGCTAATGTTGCACCAGCACCTCTTTCCCATACTCGCATTTTCACATAATTTGGGCTAATAACTTGAATAAATTCTGTATTAGTGCGTTCTGGAAATACTGAGTGATGCTCAAATTGAGGACCTACTATTTCTAGAGCTATATCAGCAACATTCTCTACAAAAGTTATACAGTGTGGGTTCCCCATATTGACACAGGTAACAGACCAAGACTTTCCAGCCACTTCTAAAGTTTGATTAACAATTTTCTCATCAGCATTACCTATAGTTGTGGGTATTTCCGATGCCAATAGCTTTGCCTGTCCCATATCAACCGTTACTTGGCCATCTGCTTGTAATTCGGGAACTATCAGACCTGCCCCTGTATGGATATTATATTTAGTCTTGTTATTATTTTCTAATTCTGCTATAAACTTGGCTAAACATCTAATTCCATTACCGCACATTTCTGGTTCAGAACCATCAGAATTGAAAATCCTCATGGTATAATCTGCTTGCCCTTCTCCAGGCAGGGCAAAAATTACACCATCTGCACCAATACCAAAATTGCGATCGCACAATTTTATCGCCTGTTCTGGTGTTACTATAGGTTTTGACTGGTGGCGATTATCTATCAAAATAAAATCGTTGCCCAGACCATGATACTTGGTGAATGATACTGTCATTATGATGCTCCAGTAATTAGATTGAAATTTACTTTTAATCGGGAAAGATATTGAATAATTATTATGTCTGATTTTGATACCAGTTTACCCAGTGTTCGCCAGATTCAAACTTATATCACAGATAAGAAAGAAGTAGAGCTAAAACTAATTACCAACGACCTCCATGTGGGAAAAGTTTTCTGGCAAGACCCAAATTGTATCTGCCTCTTAGACCAGTATGATTTACCAATTATAATTTGGCGACAAGCTATTGTTTATCTCAAACCAAAAAACTAATCCTAATTTTTTCATCGTAAAATTTCGGTTAAGCAGTGGATGGAAACCAGGGGCGCGGATTTTAATCCGTAGTCAAAAAATGTGTTATAATTAACTAACAACTTAAAAAGTAGCCTCAATTGTATACCAATAATTTCTGGTGGCTGATTTAAAGCAGGTAAAACTGCTAACATTAGTCCCAAAGATAAATCTTGGACTACTAAAATTCCTAACATTACTTGGCCATGTGATCTTGAAGCTTCGTTGCCCTCCATCAAGCATTTCAATACAACGGCTGTTGATGATAGGGATAAAATTCCTCCTAAAAATATTCCTTAAGCTGGAGAGGATACTCATCCAATGTTTTGATGAAAATAGTCAGGGCAATTTGTAGTCCACCTCCACCCAAACTTATGAATTTGCTACCTCACGCTTTTTGGGAATTGCTATATTGAATTAGGTTGATAATTTTCAGTCATCTATTCATACCAAAAATCAGCAAAGCTCAAAATTAATTATCAAAGCTACACTTTTTTTGGTGGTAAGTTTTAGGTATAGAAAACACTCCCTGTGCAATTGAGTAGAGAACTTATCCCTCAGTCATGATTTTATCCAATTAATTTTGTTTGATATTATGTCCGGTAGTATTGTTTGTGTATAGAATTAAGTTGAAATTGAAAGAAACCCTTCAGCATAGCTGCCTTCTGCCAAGTATAAGTATTCAAGCGGACATGATATGAATCCCCTAAAAATTGAATCTAACACCTAAAACCTAAAACCATCTTCAAGTAGATTATTCCTCAGAGGAGAAGATATTTTTAATTTCAACGTGCAAATCTAATTTAGTCATTAATTAATCAGAAAAATCTACTACAAAAACTAATGTTTTGGCCTATCAAACTTAAAAAGTTTATCCCCAGCTTAATCTTAGCTATAGTTACAACAATATTGGTAATAGCTAGTCCTGGATTCAGCCAAACTGTACAAATAACTCCTACTAACCCACAACTTGGAGATACTTTATCAGTTGTAATTCAAAAATCCATTGGCGGAGCAACTCCTACAGTTAATATGGATGGAAAAACTTATCCATTTTTTTCAATTGGACAAAATAAGTTGAGGGCATTATTACCAACTACTCCTTTAGACCGACCAGGTACACGACAGCTTCAAATTACCACTGAAGCAGGCGTGCAAAATGTGAATGTAAATCTGCAAAGTCGCTCCTTTCCCACTCAATCTATTTGGCTACCTCCTGGCAAAGATTCTCTCAAAGGAACAGACTTAGAATTTGACAGAGTAGGAGCATTTAAAAAACTTGTCACTCCAGAGAAGTTTTGGAATGGTCCATTTCTTCGACCTAACCAAGGTCCAGTCAGTACAATTTATGGGGTGCGACGGTATTACAATGGAGAGTTTGCTGAGAACTATTATCATCGTGGGGTAGATTATGCAGATTATAATGGCTCTCCTGTAGTAGCTCCTGCTGCTGGTCGTGTGGCTCTAGTGGGATTAGAATCTCAGGGTTTTGAAATTCATGGTAATACTGTGGGTATCGATCATGGTCAAGGGGTAACGAGCATTTTTAT
This sequence comes from Okeania sp. SIO3B5, assembly GCF_010692555.1. Lineage (GTDB taxonomy): Bacteria > Cyanobacteriota > Cyanobacteriia > Cyanobacteriales > Microcoleaceae > Okeania. The sequence goes on from NZ_JAAHHG010000656.1 coordinate 4,848, forward strand.
CCATTTGAGTCGTATCAATGTAAAAGAAGGCGATTTTGTCAAAGCTG
>NZ_JAAHHG010000657.1 GCF_010692555.1 Okeania sp. SIO3B5
GCATCAGACTACCGCCAAGGAAGCAGCACCCTGTGTTAGCGGCAGCTATGCGAAGCAAAGCGTCAACCCGCCGAAGAGCTACGGCTCAGTAGGAATCCCCGCGCCTAACAGCCGGGGAGGATGTCAACAAGAAAGGAAGAACCAACAAGGAAAGAGGAAAAAGATTAATTATCTTTCTTCACTGATACGATCTTCATTTCACTTTTGACTTTTGACTTTTGACTTTTGACTTCAAATACACTTTTGACTTTTGACTTTTGACTTTTGACTTCACAACTATTCAACTAACTTTTGACTTTTGACTTTTGACTTTTGACTTCAAATACACTTTTGACCTTACTTGGTAAATCCAACATCAGTTCCCTTACCAGCGTGGACTAACGCTAACTTTTCATAACGTTGAGCGTGTTCAATCAAATTAGCAGCTTCTGACTCTGAGATCTCCCTAACTTTTCTTGCAGGTACTCCCACCACCAGAGACAAAGGCGGTATATCCTTAGTGACAATAGATCCAGCTCCCACAATACTACCTGCCCCTACTCGCACGCCATCCAAAATTACAGCTCCAATGCCAATCAAACAACCTTTTTCTATATGAGCTGAGTGAATCACAGCTCGATGTCCAATTGTCACATGGTCTTCCAAAACTGTTACCAAACCAGGGTCTCCATGAAGCACTGCCCCATCCTGGACATTGCTATGGTCTCCAATCATAATCCTTTCTACATCCCCCCGGACAACAGCCCCATACCAAATACTAGCTCCCACTCCTACTTCAACCATACCCATAACTACAGCGTTATCTGCCACAAAAGCAGCTTGGGACAAATCTGGAGGAGACCAAAAAGAGGGCTGATTTGACATGATCTTCGTTAATGTTAGTGATTTTTGCTCGATCAGAATTTTATCAAAAAATAATTCAGCCAGGAAACTTTAGGCAACCTACAAAATTCAATCTAGAAATTATTGAAGTTATTCACAAATTACAACTACATAGTAAACAGCATAGAATATCATAATTGTCAATAGTGGTACGACCCAGCCGAGTTTTTACCCCATAATATAAGTTAAGAGTTTGATTTGACACTCCACGGGTTAAAACCGCGTGGATTCTAAAGGTTGTAAAAACAGGGGATAAATCCGCCTGTTTTTACTTCTCATTAGTTGAGGGACTGTCATTGACCCCTACCTTTAAATCAACCATATCCATTACAGATACAGCTTTCTGAAGATTAAAAGGACATGAAAAACCTAACCACTGACCAATGTTTTGAGAAGCATTCCAATCAGCATTACAAGTGTAACCATCAACACCTGTAAAAGTATGTTTAACCCTCTTACCTATTACACCGTTACGGTGGTCTGATTTGCTAGTGTATGGTGCTGGTACAGACTCTACTGGTACACCTGCAACTCTAGCTTTGTACCTAGTAAATAACTCTAACTGATAAAATGCCCAGTGGTCTCGGTTTTTGCTAGCATCTGACTTATTTTTTCTACGTTGAAGTGAAGTTTGTCTAATACCTGACAAATCCTCAAACCGTAAACCCATGTTGTAGTCTTTGGCAAATTGTACTAATTGCTTGGAAATGACATGATTTATATGAGTCATAATTTTATGCTCATGTCTTTCTATTTCTTTGACTTTCCTGAGCTTTTTCGACTCTTGAAGTTCTGTGCGTAATTTTTGAAATTTACGTCTTAAGCTTTTTACTTGTTTACCGCTCCAAAACTTGCCAAAACTTAATGGTAATGCTGCCACTGCTATATTATTTTGACCTCTATCAACTCCTATCCAACCATTAACTAATCCAGGTTCCGGAACATCCATAGATACCGAGATTAGTGCATACCAAATACCTTTTCGAGATTTGGAGATTTTGAGAGAGCCATTGGCTGCATCTCCATTAATAATTTTTTCTAAAGTTTCTTGGTGTGAAGCTGAATGAACTGTTAAAGGTATTCGTTTTTTCTTACCTCTATATAGACTTAGAGAAACTGTAAATAAATCACCTTGACGACTAACACTATACCCTTGGTTATTTACTTCTATTGGTAAGCGTTTAAATTTTTTTACCTTAGTCTGAGCGCAGGTATTACGAATAGTTTGATTAATCCACATTGAACCTATTTCAATATGATGAAAATCCTTGCTTGTATACTTGCGACGAACTGATTTATCAACACTTAGCAATGTATTGGCCACTTCAGTATTGAGCAAAGTTAGGCGCTCAAACTCTGCTGCTTTACAAGCGTTGAGTCGATAAAAAGGTAGTTTTAGTGTCAAAGTTAATTTACTCATAGGATAATTATAACACAAACCTACACAGTTGTGTAGGATACAATGGGATAAATCCCGTGTCTCATTTTTCACCCAGGGGTTAAAACCGCCTGGCTCTCATCTTTAACTCAAACTTTTGTAGTACTTTAGTAACAACTCTATAGCTATTAGGCTCAGATTCTTTGATCAAGCTAACTATAATTAAGTCACCACGGCTCTCTAGAAACTATGACCCAATTCTCTATCAATCCTGCCCTCCAATACCCAATGTTTGGCCCTGAAATTCAGTGTCCCCACTGTCATCAGACCATACCAGCTCTCACCTTAACAGATACTTATTTATGTCCTCGTCATGGGGCTTTTGAAGTCGATCCAAATACTGCGGAGTTGTATCATCTTCAGTCTGGCCGTCACTGGCGTTTATGGAATGATGAGTGGTATAGGCAACATACTCATCCCGACGGTATTAGGTTTGAAATCCATGAAGCTCTAGATCGACTTTATACTCAAGGATATAGAGCTACTCGTGTGATTATTGCTCAAAGATATCAGGAGTTGGTTAGTACCTATTTGGAACGTAATACCCCCTGGCGTTCTAATTCTGACTCTTCCTGTAAGCCCAAACTTTATGGTTTACCTGTAGAATTTAGTCCCAATCCCAAGGATGATCCTTGCTGGGAAGTAATCAATTTTCAATTGGACAAAGAAGCAGGAGTACCTGTTCGATATCCCTATTTTCGATTGTTTGAATAAGCTATTCGGCATTTAAGAGGGCAGAGGGCAGAGGGCAGAAGACAGAATTCTTATTATAGTCTTCGACACGCTACTCCGTATCTACAAACCCCAGACAATTTTCAGCACCCCTGTTGACAGTGGGGTATTAAACCTGCAAAAGAAAAGATAAATATTGATTTATTGAATATGGTTGATAGCTGAAAAGTCTTTCCCTTTTCAAGAGAAAAGTTATCTTTATTTATTGTCAAAATAAATTCGTCTTAGCTGAGTTCTATTTGGTGTAAAATTAATACTGAAAATCAGGTTGAAAATATTAAACTAGAATGCACCATGCCTCGATTCGGACAGCCAATATTCATCGAGCGATCGCTTTCTATGAAAAACTAGGTTTTACAGTCTGCGAACGCTTTACTACAGGCTATACTTTAGCTTGTTGGATGGAGGGATTAAATGGCAGAATTGAACTGATTGAAATTCCCCAACCAAAACCTGCTCCTGATGCTTTTGGGGATGAGCATTATGTTGGATATTATCATTTATCATTTGATTTGACTCAAAAAACTACAGATTTACCTAGTTGGCTAAATGATTTAAAACAGCAATTTGATGCTGCTAAAATAGCACAACCAGAAATGTTTCAACCATTGAAAATTCTTTTAGAACCCACTCAACAAATGATTGGAAATAATGTTTATGAAGTTGCTTTTATTGCTGACTGTGATGGTTTACCTTTAGAATTTATTAGAAAGTTAAATCCTTAGATTGACATACTCCCCGGCTGTTAGGCACGGGGATTCTCACAAAAAGTGATTCTTTGCTCATCGACACGGCTTACGATCGGCAAGTTGCCCATCATTAGCAGAGGCTGTTGTCTCCCAAAGCGTTCCCTATTACTAGGAGGTTCCCGTATGCCCTACGGTACCTTGATTCCACTCAATACCTATTATTTCTAATCCACGATTCAAGATGTTTCGTGCTGCGTTAGTATCACGACATATTTCAACATGACAGCTAGGGCAAACATGAGTACGAGTTGACAAAGTTTTCTTGACTCTATGCCCACAATTAGAACAATCTTGAGAAGTGAACTTGGGATTTACTGAAACAACTGCTTTACCCCAAATTTTTCCATAATATTCCAACCATTGAGTGAATTGATACCACGCTGCATCAGATATTGACTTTGCCAAATGATGATTTTTGACCATGTTTTGTATCTTCAGGTCCTCATAGACGACAACATCGTTAGATGCCGCTACGCACCGGGCTTGCTTAATGCTCCAGTCTTTACGCTGCCTACTTACCTTCAAGTGACATAACCCTAGTCTCTTTCTAGCTTTGTGGTAATTGTTTGATTGAGGCTGTCTTGGTGCGCGTTCCCTTGCGCCTGTCGGCGACGCGGGGTCACACCCCTTTTTGCCTTTCACAAACTTCTTGCTTAATTGTCGTTGCCGACGTTTTAATTTTTTCTCTGACTTCCTCAAATATTGAGGATAAACAACAGCATTATCATTTTGGTCTTTGTAGAAATATTTTAAGCCTAAGTCAATACCTATAAAATTGCCAGTATAATTTCCTGGCTCTTTTCTTTCAGCATCTAAACAGAACTGACAATAATAGCCATCTGCGCGTCTAATAATTCTCACACGGTTAATTTTCGACCTAAACAAATCCTCTCTTGTTTCTGAATCACAGTACAGAGAAAACTTGCCAGATTTAAACTTGTCAGTAAAACTTATAAACATACAATCATCTGATAATTTGGTGGAGTCGAGTAGGGAATCGCTCCCCCACCCTCTCCTACAAAACCGTGCTTGCAAGTTTCCCTGCACACGGCTCCTCAATTGTTTGACACTTGTCATGTGACCTCTTACCC
>NZ_JAAHHG010000658.1 GCF_010692555.1 Okeania sp. SIO3B5
TTTTGTAGTAAGACAATTAAATATTGCTTTTATCCTATAGCGCTTTTCACATGGATAGACTACAGTTAGTATGGGCAACCCAAAAGCATTTTTCTACTCCCTACTCCCTACTCCCTACTCCCTACTCTAAGCGCCAAAAATAATTTTGTGGTCTACTCAAATTAAAAGCGCTGTAAGATGACTTATATCATGTCCGGTTGAATACTTACACTTTGGAGGAGGTAAGGCAGCTATGCTGGAGGCAGGAGGCAGAAGGAAAGAAAAGATTAGAAAGGAAAAGGTTTTTTTATCACTGATTATCCGGACATGATATTAAACAATTAGCCAAGGATTGAAATCCTTGGCTTGGCTTTGAATTAATTAACCCCAACTATCTGAAATACAGAAAATTGGGGCTGTTTTTTGAACATATTTTATTAGGAATTTTTCAGGTGATTATAACCATCACCAAAATTAAGCTATGGCAGACTCTTGAGTCCGAGCAAAAATCATTCTACCCGCAGAAGTTTGTAACGAACTGGTGACAATAACTCTAACCTCATCTCCAACATATTCACTACCTGATTCCACAACTACCATTGTGCCATCATCCAAATATCCAATACCCTGAGATGGTTCCTTCCCTGCCTTACGAATTTTAATTTCAATAGTATCACCAGGTAAATAACTTGGTCGTACTGCTTGAGTCAAGTCATTAATATTCAGTACCATGACCTTTTGTAAACTAGCAACTTTAGACAAATTGTAGTCATTAGTTAACAGAGTACCATTAATTTCCAGAGCAAAATGAACCAATTTAGCATCTACTGTAGAAATATCTTCATAGTCTGCAAAATGAATTTGAATCTGAGAAGGGTAAACTGCTTTAAGCCTATTTAAAATGTCTAACCCTCTTCTACCTCTAACTCTTTTTTGATCGTTAGAAGCATCAGCTATAAGTTGTAGTTCCTGTAAAACGAAATGTGGTACAAGAATTTGCCCCTCAAGAAAACCTGTTTCCAATAAATTTTCTATCCTCCCATCAATAATACAGCTAGTATCCAAAATTTTAGTAGTAGCAGGCTTAAGAGTACCTTCTGCTACTAATACTGTATCTAGACTGTTAGGATTAATCAGCCGTAAAAAACCACGACCATGAGTATCAGCAACGTTAACCCCTGTAAAGCCTAACATAACACTGCCTAAAACCGCTACAAGAGGCTTAATAAAGCTAAATTCTCCCGGAATAGGAAGCAAAAACAGTGGCGCTAGCATTAGGTTTGCCACTAATAGTCCAATAACTAATCCTATTGCTCGAGTCAATAATAAATCAACTGGCATCTGGGCGACTTTTGCCTCCACTCGCCGATATGTAGTCTGAAATACCAAACCCAATACAAAGCCAATTAAGGAAGTGAAGGCAGCTAATACTGAACGTAAACCTTCAATATTGGTAACTTCTAATAATACATTGGGAGGTAGTAGTTCTATGCTATAAAACCCTACCCCTGCTCCAGCTAGTACAAATGAAATGATAATAATTGCGTCAAGCATTTTTTTTAGTTTGTTTGATAGATATAGAAATTTTCCCATTAGCTACTCAGCAATAGCGAGTAATAACCATAATTTGTGAAGTTCTCTCCTGTTAAATCTCGCGATTATAACGGGAGACCCCCTGCCGAATCAAGTTGGGCTGCTCAATGTTGCTTCTATTATATCTTCCAGTAGATGTTCCATTCTTGAGATTTTTCTTGTTCTCAGCTTCCTCAACTCATAAAAATTTTGAAGCTATTCATAATGAACTCTACTCTTTACAGCTCCTCCTAAAGTATAAAATCTATCTTGCAACAATGGTAATGTGATTATTTTTACTTAAATTTTAATGACAATGTTTTGAATATTAAGTATTTTAACCAGTAATACGGTTATCTAATAAAGTTATTTTTTTGACTTTTTACTTAAGTAATATTTCTATCGATCAGTATTAATTTTTTGTAATTGAGTGTACTACTACTCTTAATTAAATTCATAATTGTTTAAGATAGTTTTATATAAAAATATATTTTGTAATGAAAAGGCCAATCGGAAATTACTATATCCCCATTTCGGCTTATGTCCATATACCCTTCTGCCGACGGCGGTGTTATTACTGTGATTTTCCGATTTCTGTAGTGGGAGATAGTAAAAGAGGTGATAACTTTTCTCCTATTCAAGAATATGTGGAGGTAATTTGTGAGGAAATAAACACTACAAAATCTTTCGAGCAACCCCTAGAAACTATTTTCTTTGGCGGTGGTACACCCTCCCTTTTGTCAGTGAGTCAATTGAACCAGATTCTAGATGCCCTAGAGCAAAAATTTAGAATTGTGGCCAATGCTGAAATCTCTATAGAAATGGACCCAGGAACTTTTGACTTGGAGCAGGTACAAGGATATAAATCCCTAGGGATAAATCGAGTTAGTTTGGGGGTACAAGCATTTCAAGATGAGTTATTACAGGTTTGTGGCAGAACACACAATGTCTTGGATATTTACAAAGCAGTAGACATATTACACCAAGCAGGAATTGTTAATTTTAGTATAGATTTAATTTCGGGACTGCCACATCAAACTCTAAAACAATGGCAAACTTCTTTAGAAGCTGGAATTGCTATTTCCCCAACTCATATCTCTAGTTATGACCTAGTGCTAGAACCTGTTACAGCTTTTGGACATTATTATCAACCCGGTAATCATCCTTTACCTACAGATGAAATAGCTGCACAAATGTATCGAATGGCACAGCAACTGATATCAATTTCAGGATATGAACATTATGAGATATCAAATTACGCCAAGCCAGATTATCAGTGTGGTCATAATCGCGTCTACTGGGAAAATCGTCCTTATTATGGCTTTGGTATGGGTGCAGCAAGTTATTTATCAGGGGAAAGATTTACCCGACCACCTACGCGCAAAGAATATTATCAATGGGTGCAATCTGTCGATAGACAATATAAGCTATCGCTTCAAGATCGTAGATTAAAACATCAGGGTATCGATAAATCTAATAATGACTTAGAAACGAATCAGGAGTGTTTGTTAGAAACACTAATGTTAAGATTCCGCTTGGCAGAGGGGATAAATCTATTAACATTATCTGAGCGTTTTGGTCAAAGAACTGTAGAGCAAATACTAATCTACTTGCAACCCTATCAAAAGTTAGGGTGGGTAGAATTGATTAATCCAAAAGGCATAGTAACCTTATTCTCAAATAACCAAAAATTTCCACTAGAAGGATATTTGAGATTAACCGATCCTGAAGGTTTTTTGTTCTCCAATACAGTTTTATCGACGTTATTTAGTAAACTGAGTAATTCTATCAGTATGGAGTACTAGAATATAAGTATTTATACTGGAAAAAACTAGATTTACACTGGACGACTTAAGCCTAATTAATTTTCTTCAACAAAAGCAATTAAAAGTATGCTTAAGCGATCCCTATTGGTTTATAATAATTGTATTGGCACTCAAAGATATCAGGGTTCAACAGGGTTGCTAATCGGCAACAAAAACTTAGAGGGAATTAAAGATTGTGACTATAGCACTAGATAGACTACCAAAAAAACAAGTTCAAAAAATTCTCTGTTTCTATGTGAATAATACTCATAAGATACAGATTGCTAGAATTAGTAATCCTCAGACTAAATATTTGGAACGCACTGTTTTTCCTGGAGAACGTTTCTTATTTGAAGCAATTCTAGAAGCAGAATTAGAAATTCATCAAACCCTAGAAAATGGTGAAATTATATGTAAACGTTTGTTGTGTAAGGACTTGAAAGTTGATGAGTAGGTAATAGTTAAAAATTTATCAAAATTAGTTTCATCAAGTAATTGCAAATAGTTAGTGATTGATATTTTTTGAGATTCATCACTAACTATTTTGATGGATCGATTTAGGTCAACTATAGTTAGGGTTTACGCTCAAAAGTCTGATGGTGACGATAGGGAACACTTAACTGGGAATAGGGAACAGTTTAGATCATCTACTACGGCCAAATTTTCTGATAGTCAGGGGAAAAATATTAGCATTTTGAGACAAATTGAGCCAAAAACCTTGCACCCCCTCAACAATATTTAACTCTGGAAACCTTTACAGGTATTGATTACAATTTTATTCAGCAAGCCCTAGTTATAGCGCTTTCTGTCCCGAATGCTTGCGCAAACACCCAGGCAACAGGCAATAACGGTGCGACTCCGCGTTGGTTTCAGACGCAAGCGGTCAGATCCCGCGTCGGTGTCAGGCAGCAAGCGGTAACAGACAATAGGGAGAATAACAAAGCTGTTTGCGTTTGCATAGCATCCCGTAGGGAAGAATTCCCCAGGAATAATATAAAATTTTAGCTCTTGGGTAGTTCCTACAATTTGTAAATATATTCCTCAAGCACTGCTATAACTTTTCAACTTTATAATTAGGGTTTGCTGAAAAAGTCTGATGGGTGAGGGTAGGAGTCAGAACTCAGGAGTCAACCCACCCCTAATACCATGCATGAAAAAAGAATGTTACGAATAATAAGCACCATAAAAAGACTTTCAGATAAAGTATGTTTGACGAAAAAGGTAATTTGCAATATCAAAAATGGTATTAAATCTATCCATTCTGGATTCTAAATTCGCGCATTCTGTTTGCGGAGCATGAGAAACGGAAATTATAATAAATACCCTAACTATTTGTAGCAAACATTTATCAATTTGGTATAACCCCTCCGGTGGAGCAGGGCTAATTCATTGTCGCGCCTAGAATATTTACAACTGTATATTTTTGGTTAACTCACTCTAGCAAGATGTACAAAATTTCAAAATTTCAAAGGATACAATTTTTCTCTCTTGACGATAAATTGACCTTACTCCCCCACTCCCCCACTCCCC
>NZ_JAAHHG010000659.1 GCF_010692555.1 Okeania sp. SIO3B5
CGGGACAAAAATACCGATTAGCAAAGCTATTTGGTTGTGTCCGTGTGGTTTGGAATGATAGTCTAGCTTGCTGCCAAGAAAAGTATAAATTAGGAGAAAATAAACCCACTAATTCAGAACTACAAAAACAGTTTATCACTCAATCGAAAAAGACTGAAGACAGAGAATGGTTATCAGAAGTTTCTGCTATACCATTGCAGCAATCTTTAAATGATTTAAATCAGGCGTTGCTCTAACTTTTTTAAATCGACTAAAGGCCAGAGAAAAGGTAGAGCTATTAAACCTCCAGATTGCTTCGTTCCTCGCAACGCTCCGCGATTTAAAAGTAGAAAGTCAAAGCAAACTGCTAGGTTTACATGCATGAGGATTTAAAGTTGGTCAAAATAAAGTTCCTAGCAACGCTAAGATTGGAAAGCTGAAAATTGTATCGCCTGTGAGAGTTACCTGCTCTTCCATCATCAGTAACAGTAATTAAAGATTCAGCTAATAGATATTTCTTAAGTTTTGTAGTAGAAATACAACCAGAAATCTTACCTCAAACTGATAATTCAGTAGGTATAGATTTAGGCATTTATACTTTTGCTACATTGAGCGACGGTACAAAAATTGATGCTCCTAAGCCACTGAAGAAACGAATTAAGAAATTAAGAAAGTTAAGTAAGTTATTATCTAAAAAAACTAAAGACTCTAAAAGGTATGAAAAAGCACGGGTTAGAGTTGCTAAGTTCCATGGCAAGCTGAAAGATACTAGGACTGATTTTCTACATAAATTATCTACTAAAATAATTCGTGAAAACCAAACAGTTGTTTTAGAAGTATAACAACGTTTCTGGTATGGTTAAGAATCGTAAATTATCCAGGGCTATATCCGATTTAGGTTGGAGACAATTCCGGACATTCTTAGATGGAATTGCTGAAAAATATGGTCGTGATTTTAGAGTAATTAGTCGCCCTTGAGCCAACATCCCAAATTTGCTCAAATTGTGGCTTTAAAGGTGGGAAGCTAGACCTGAAGGTGCGAGAATGGGAGTGTCTAAACTGTGGCAGCAAACACGTTCTTAGACGAGAATGCAGCAATAAATATATTAGTCGCGGGCGGGCAGTCCGAGACATTAAACGGACGTGGAGGCAAGCATAAGACTAACGTCAAGCTAGCAGCAGCCAGTGTTAGCGGAGCTTTGCGAAGCGCAAAACGTCAACCCACCGAAGAGCTATGGTTCAGTAGGAATCTCTGCGCCTTCAGGCCGGAGAGGATGTCAAAGCCCTAGTTTGATTTAATCAGCAAGCCCTAGTTATGTTGAGTTTAGATACAGTCACAGTCAAACGATAGAACATCCGTTCCGCGAGAGTGATCGCTGATTTTCGGCAGATGGATGTTTAATTTAACTATTGTCCAATAGTTATTTTTATATATAGTCAACAGAAGCGATCGCTGATTTTCGGCAGATGGATGTTTAATTTAACTATTGTCCAATAGTTATTTTTATATATAGTCAACAGAAGCGATCGCTGATTTTCGGCAGATGGATGTTTAATTTAACTATTGTCCAATAGTTATTTTTATATATAGTCAACAGAAGCGATCGCTGATTTTCGGCAGATGGATGTTTGATTTAACTATTGTCCAATAGTTATTTTTATTTATATACAGTCACAGTCAAGCGATCACTCAGTTTCAGGAGATGGATGTTTGATTTAACTATTGTCCAATAGTTATTTTGATTTATATATAGTCACAGTCAAGCGATCGCTCAGTTTCAGGAGATGGATGTTTGATTTAACTATTGTCCAATAGTTATTTTTATATATAGTCAACAGAAGCGATCGCTCAGTTTCAGGAGATGGATGTTTGATTTAACTATTGTCCAATAGTTATTTTGATTTATATACAGCCACAGTCAAGCGATCGCTGAGTTTCGAGATATTAATGTTTAATTTATCTATTGTCCAATAGTTACAGCAGTTTCCACGCATTATGAAGTACATCTCGGGAGTCTAGTCGCAGCTATATACTTTCATGCAACAAAGCCATTATTAATTATTGAATCCCTCTTTTGGAGGAGATGTCTAATCTTCTTCTTTTTCCTCATTGGTTGGTGGTAACAAAAGTGGAGTGGCAGCATATTCAGCAGTACGATCGCTAGGCAACCTACGAAGCAAGTCTCGTTGAATTAATTTGTCTAAGATTGGCAAAATTTCACTAAATGTATTAACTTTTATTCTTTGTAAATCATCAACAGTGACATTTGCATCTGATAAAATGCCTTTCTCTAATACTAACTCTAATACGATGAAATCTTCAGGAGTTAATCCTAACTGTCCCCGCACTTTTTGGTCTGCATAAGCAAACCCCTGCTGCAAAATTTCTGGTGTAACGATATTTGCACCTAATTCGGCAGCTTTAAGTAAAATATAGCTCCCCAAGCGGTTTAACCACCGGGGAACACCACTAGATCGTTCGCACAAAAGTCTAGCAGTTTCAGGAGTGAATGGGGCAACTGCTTCGGGAGCGTCTAAAGCAAGCTGAGATTCTTTTGGTCGCGCACTATTCAGATATTTGACTAGCATTTCATAAGTAGTATCCATATCCATTTCTTCAAGTTTGAGAGCGAGATCGAATAATCCACGCTCCCCAATTAAAATGTCTCGTGTGAGACCAAAAGGATGACCTGTGAGAATAAACCACGCTCCTGATTTTAAAATTCCTTGAGCATCTAGTAATAACTGTCTAACTTTTGCAGGGTCTTGTTTGTCTAGATCGTCGATGGCAATAACTACGCTGTCATTCTTTTCTAAAGCTCGTTGCAGTAAGTCTTCAAAACTGAGACTGGGAAACTGAGGTTTTTGAATGGCGACAACTTCTTCTTCTACTTCTACACCAGCAACAGGAAGACCTCCTTTGCCCTTAATTTTCCTTCTGCGCAGAGCTTTTTGAGGACGTAATCCCATTTGATTTAATTGTTGTTGTGCCCATTCGTCATCTTCCATTTCACGAGCTAAAGCAATTAAAGCTGCGGTAGCTAAATCTATTCCTTGAGGTAAACTAATATAAGCAGTAATAGTATTTTTTTTATTACGTTGTAAAATACCTAAAATTTCTAGAATAAATGCTGTTTTGCCAATCCCGATCCACCCATAAACTAGCAAGCGTTTTCTCTCACGACCCCGGAACAAGTGGAGAACTTCTCTGAGTTCTTTTGTCCGACCTGTAAAAACTTCTTGTATTTTTGCCTGACCAATAGTTGAAGCACTTTCCGAAAACGGTATTTCCTCTATTCCCCATCGGTCGTAGATGCTGCCTAATTCATCCCAAATTTCATCCCCATTACTCATTTTAGTTGTTTCTCCTTCATTTTTTCAATCAAACTTATCATTTTTTCTACTTCATTAATCCATAGTTAATCATCAATTTTTTCGATCTGTAAAAACTTCTTAAAATTTGGCATGTAAAATAATTGAAATACTTTAAAAAAAACGGTATTTCCTCTATTTTTAATTAGTCATAGGCATTATATAATTCATCCCAAATTTTATTATAATTACTCATTTTAGTTTTTCATTCTTCATTTTTTCAATCAAACTTATCATTTTTTTTACTTCATTAATCCATAGTTTATCATCAACTTGCCCGTAAATTTCTCTAGCTTTTTCTAACTCTAGTAAAGCATCTTGAAAAAAACCTATTTGTACCATTAACCAACCTAATCCAGTTTTACATGAAGCAACACCTAGCTGGTCTTTTATATGTTCATAAATCCGCAGAGCATCTCGATAATAAATGCGAGATTTATCAAAGTTACTCATTAAGTGGTGAGTGCGAGCTATCTGATAGGTAGTTTTAGCAAGAAGTGGATAGTCGTTTTCTTTGCTGTAAGTTTGGAAACTTTTTTCTAAATAATCAAGACCTTTATACCAGGAACCTTGTTCAACACAGATCGTGCCAACCAATAGACAACTTTTTGCTGCTTCCCATGAATCTCCTAATTCTTCAAATGCCTGAATTGCTTTTTCATAGTAAGCGATCGCCTCCTCCAATTTTCCTTGCTCTTGTGTAATGATTCCCAGGTTATGGTAACTTTTGGCAGTGTTATAAAAATCCCCTGCTTCTTTGTAAACCTCTAGAATTTTTAGGAAATCCCTCTGAGTCTCGATTACTGAGAAATTTGTTTCTTGATTTTCGTTGATTGTAATCATATTACTCTTGCTTGGGTTGCAATATCATGTCCAATTGAATACTTACACTGTATCAAAAAATAAAGCAGGAGTACTTACGCAAATTCACCTTGAAAACGCCTGATGTAGGGGCGTTAGCGGAGCTTTGCGTTAGCAAATGGAGATAGTCATTTCCCCTTTTTTGTCCGGTTCTATCCAGCCTCTAGGGACTTTGAAAGGGAAGCCATAATCTTCAGATGATGATTGTTTTTTAATTCCGTCTGGATATTGTTCGTTGGCGTTAAATTTTTCAACTGGAACTCCTAAGCTAAGAGCGATTTTTCTTGTTAACTCGCTGTCTGCTGGAGAATCATTCAAGATTCTCCAAATGTGAAGTTACAAAAGGGAAGAAATAGGAGATTCCCATTTTTGTAAAGTCTCGTTTTCTCCTATTGGAAATTTAGCAAATAAGGTATCGTCCTTAATCCCTATCTTTCCAGGGAAGCCAAATCCTCCAGTATTTAAAAGAGTTAGCTTTGCCCGTTTGCGATCGTCTTCTGTAAAACAACATTTTTTGTTCATGTCTGGCTTGGCCGTGGTGTCGGGAACTGCTGCCTACTTAAATGCTTTCGATGGCATCGAGGCGGTGATTAAAGCCGAAGGCGGTTCCATCAAAGAAGTATTGGTAGATGTTTTACAAGAGACCGACCTTGTAGCTC
>NZ_JAAHHG010000066.1 GCF_010692555.1 Okeania sp. SIO3B5
TTGCTGAATAAAGCTAAAAATCAGGATATATAAGGTAATGAAGCTTTTTATATTCAATTTATATCCTATGTTTATGGCTCTTATTTGCCTCAAAATACTGAAGTTTTCTGCTGAAATTCACGAAAATTTCTTCACATAAAATGGCCGAAACCCTTGCCTGTGCCCCCATCTCCGCGTCCCCGCGTCTCCGCGTCCCCGCGTCTCCGCGTCCCCGTGTCCTACCCCACCAACCAATTTATTCAGCAAACCCTATATATGGTGGTTGTGCGTAAGTTTTGAAACTGTAAAAGGATTTTTCCTGTGGAGTCGGTCAGGAAACAGGGTTGAAAAATGTCCGCGCCCAATTCTTGTAGTGCTATAAAATTGAGAATTATTTGACATCCTCCCCGGCCTAAAGGCGCGGGGATTCCTACCGAGCCGTAACTCCTCGGCGGGTTGACGTTTCACTGGCTGCTGCTACCTTGACGCTAGTCTTACGCTTACCTCCACGTCCGTTTAATGTCTCGGACTGCCCGCCCGCGACTAATATATTTATTGCTGCATTCTCGTCTAAGAACATGTTTTGCACCGCAGTTGAGGCACTCCCATTCTCGCACCTGAAGGTCTAGCTTGCCACCTTTAAAGCCACAATTTGAGCAAATTTGAGAAGTAGGCTCAAGGGCGATTAATTACTCTAAAATCGCGACCATATTTTTCTGTTTTTCCTTCTAGGAATGTTCTGAATTGTCTCCATCCTAAATCGGATATAGCCCTGGATAATTTACGGTTCTTAACCATACCAGAAACGTTGTTATACTTCTAAAACAACTGTTTGGTTTTCACGAATTATTTTAGTGGATATTTT
Source organism: Okeania sp. SIO3B5 (assembly GCF_010692555.1). GTDB lineage: Bacteria > Cyanobacteriota > Cyanobacteriia > Cyanobacteriales > Microcoleaceae > Okeania. The sequence goes on from NZ_JAAHHG010000066.1 coordinate 845, forward strand.
ATGTAGAAAATCTGTCCTTGTATCTTTCAGTTTGGCATGGAACTTAGCAATTCTAACCCGTGCTTTTTCATATCTTTTAGAACCTTTAGTTTTATTAGATAATGACTTACTTAATTTTCTTAACTTCTTAATTCGTTTCTTAAGTGGTTTAGGAGCATCAATTTTTGTACCGTCGCTCAATGTAGCAAAAGTAGAAATGCCTAAATCTATACCTACTGAATTATCAGTTTGAGGTAAGATTTCTGGTTGTATTTCTACTACAAAACTTAAGAAATATCTATTAGCTGAATCTTTAATGACTGTTACTGATGATGGAAGAGCAGGTAACTCTCACAGGCGATACAATTTTCAGCTTTCCAATCTTAGCGTTGCTAGGAACTTTATGTTGACCAACTTTAAATCCTCACGAGTGTAAACCTAGCAGTTTGCTTTGACTTTCTAATGCATAAATTTCGGAGGTTTAATAGGTCTACCTTTTCTTTGACCTTTAGTCGATCTAAAAAAGTTTTGATAAGCCTGGTTTAAATCATTTAAAGATTGCTGCAATGGTATAGCAGAAACTTCTGATAACCATTCTCTATTTTCAGTTTTTTTAGCTTGAGTAATAAAAAGCTTTTGTAACTCAGAATTAATAGGTTTCTTTTCTCCTAATTTATACTTTTCTTGGCAAGAAGCTAGACTATCATTCCAAACTACACGGACCGAACCAAATAGCTTTGCTAATCGGTATTTTTGTCCCGGTGTTGGATAGATACGATACTTAAATCTAGCTTTCATAATTTGACTCTTAAACTAACAACATGATAACATATTTATTGAAATCAAATCAACTAAAAAGTCGCCCGCTTATGGGCGAGGCTTTAAACCCAAATTTTCGGTAAACATAGAAGATTTATGACTACTCAAACTTTGATAGGCGATCACTTACTCCGTAAAGAAATTATAGGGTCTCGTCGTCTCAGTAATTACTTCTGGGCTGTAATTGTCAGTATGGGGGGTATTGGTTTCCTCTTATCAGGGATATCTAGCTATCTTAAAGTTAATCTATTATTTGTTGCTGACCCTAGCCAACTTAGTTTCTTACCCCAGGGAATAGCTATGGGATTTTATGGTGTGCTTGGTACCGTGTATGGACTCTTTTTGTGGTTAACTATTATGTGGGACGTTGGTGGTGGCTACAATGAGTATAACCAAGAAAAAGGCCAGGTGATAATTTTTCGTTGGGGATTTCCCGGTAAGAACCGTAAAGTCGAATTTACTTGTTCTGTGGAAAATGTGCAATCTATTAAAGTAGATATTAAAGAAGGTCTCAATCCCCGTAGAGCTATATATCTTCGTCTCAAAGACAGTAGGCAAATTCCTCTTACCCGTGTAGGTCAGCCATTGGCCTTGTCAACATTAGAAAATGAAGCGGCTCAACTGGCAAAGTTTCTTCAAGTTCCTTTAGAAGGACTGTAGTAGAAGGAAGAAGGAAGAGGGAAGAAGGAAGAAGGAAGAAGGAACAGTCTTACTTTGTCTGAGTTTTAAACTTTTGAACTGTCCGCGCCCTTTTCTTCGACTGCTATATAGTACCAACGATCAAACAAGGAATTGGAAAATGATGACTAAAATTAGCTATTTTCCCATCCTAGAAGCTACCTATACCTATCATTTTTTTCCTTTATTTCTTCTTTCTTTACTCTTGTGGCATGACTAGACCGCGCTTTGTATAAGTTATTTAGATTTTAGACTTAACTTGGGATGATTCAGAATTTCCAGATTACTAGGGATAGGTACTCTTGCTGCCTTTGAAAGAGTGCAGGAAAAATCTATAAAATCAATATTGAATGTCTAAAGTTCACGATAATAATTTTAGTGAAAATGCAAAGAAAAATCAGTCAGTTGTTATTGTCATTAATCATAGTAGTAACTTTGTTAGTAACAGGGTGTACTGCCACCTCTGTTCCTAATACAGAAGTTTCGACCCTATCAAGTCAAACAACATTAGATGCTAAGTACAGCAGTTTACCTCAGCTAAATGGTAAAGCAACAGTAGTAATGACTGTGAATTCCTCTCCTATTACCATAGAAGTCGATGGTACAAATGCTCCGGTCACAGCAGGTAACTTTATCGATTTAGTTCAAAAAGGGGTTTATGATGGGTTAGTATTTCACCGAGTAGTGCGCGAACCTCAACCTTTTGTAGTTCAGGGTGGCGATCCTCAAAGTAAAAACCTCAATATCCCCTTAAATAATTTAGGTACAGGAGGTTTTATAGACCCCACAACTTCTAGTGAACGTTACATTCCTCTGGAAATTAAACCTCAAGATGCTTCTGAACCTGTTTACAGTAACACTTTAGAAGAAGCTGGTATTGCACAACCACCTGTTTTATCTCATACAAGAGGAGCTGTAGCAATGGCTCGGTCTCAATTTCCTGACTCTGCTTCATCCCAATTTTATTTTACTTTAACTGACCTGCCATTCTTGAATGGTAACTATGCGGTATTTGGTTATGTGACACAAGGGATGAAAGAAGTGGTTGATAATATTGAAGCTGGCGATCGCATTGAGTCAGCTAAAGTTGTTGAAGGTCTGGAAAATTTAACCATACCTAATAGCAGCGAATCTTAATGAAGTCAGAAGTCATATCATGTCCGGTTGAATAGTTAGATTTTGGTGTACAGAAGGCAGGAGGCAGGAGGCAGGAGGCAGAAGGTTTTCTCAAGAGTGTCACCTTAATTTTATACACGCTCCGATGCTATCGGACATGATATCAGAAGTTAACCTACCCCTCGCCCCTCCCCCTCCCAGGAGCAGGGCTGTTTCATTCTCGATAGACACGGGGACACGGAGACACACCAGACACGGGGATAGAGGCTTTTAAACGACGTTGAACCAAATATTCTCTCAGAGCTTAAAAACGCGTACTTTGCTGAAAAATCGGCAAATTTTGGTAAATTTCTCTATTCTCCTATCCCCATTACTCCCATTCTCCCGCTCATCGTTAACTTGCGATACTTTGAAACAGCCCTGCTCCCAGGAGGGGAAGTAGGAGATTTGAGCTTCGCTCCAAAAATATTTCGCCAATCAAGGCAGGGTTTTAGACTCATATTATTTTGATAACTTAAATTGTGGAAGTTGTAGTTACGGGTATCGGTCTCTCTTCTGCCTTGGGGAACCTCGATAGAAGTTGGAAAAAACTGTTGGAGGGTAAGTCTGCTATTGAGTTACATCAACCTTTTGCAGAGTTACCTCCCCTACCTTTGGGTTTAATAAATTTTCAGCCTGTTAATTTAACTCAGTTAACCAAGGAAGTTGTAGAAACTGCTGTCAAATCTTCAGGTTTAAAACTGCCCCTACCTGAATGTGGTGTAGTCATCGGTTCTAGTCGTGGCTATCAAGGAATGCTGGAAAAATTGGCAAAAAAGCAGCTTATTGGAGATGATCGGCAAAACGATCTGGAAAAAGATGACACTTCATTTATTAATTTGTTACCCCATCAACCTGCTATTTTTGCTGCGAGTCAGATAGGTACAAAGGGCACTGTGCTAGCTCCGATGGCTGCTTGTGCTACAGGAATATGGGCGATCGCTCGTGCTGTGGAGTTAATAGAAACTGGTCAATGTCAACAGGCGATCGCTGGTGCTGTGGAATCTCCTATTACACCTCTGAGTATAGCAGGATTTAGAAAAATGGGAGCTTTGGCTCAAACAGGTGCTTATCCTTTTGACCGCAGTCGGGAGGGGTTAGTTTTGGGGGAAGGAGCTGCTGTTTTGGTATTGGAGTCTGCTGAATTTGCACGGCAAAGATCGGCTAAAATTTATGGTCAAATTCGGGGTTTTGGTTTGACAAATGATGCAATTTATGGTAACGCGCCGGATTTGAGTGGCAAAAGTGCAATGTTAGCGATCGCTCAATGTTTGGAAAGAAGCGGTTTATCTGCTGAAGATATTGACTATGTTCATGCTCATGGAACGGCAACTCAATTAAATGATCGTCATGAAGCTAATTTAATTCAGCAAATTTTTCCTCAGAAAGTGGCAGTTAGTTCGACAAAGGGAGCGACAGGCCATACATTGGGGGCGTCTGGAGCATTGGGTGCAGCATTTTGTTTGATGGCGATGGAACATCAGATTTTACCTCCCTGTGTGGGATTAAATGAGGCAGAATTTGATTTAGATTTGGTTAGGTATGCTCGTGAGTGTCAGGTGGAAAATGTTTTATGTTTGAGTTTTGGGTTTGGTGGGCAAAATGCGGCGTTGGTGTTGGGTAGGGTATAATATCATGGCTGAATAAACACTAAATGTAAAGTCATTGCGACTGGAACGGAGTGGAAGGAAGCAATCTCTTATATTTTAGATATTTCTCCTATTTATTCTTAATGATAACTATTCAACCAGACATACAGCGCTTTCCGTTGTTATGAGGTACACTCGCGCGGGCAAGATGCCCGCACTACAATATTTTCACGATTTATCCTGTACATCATTTGCCCGAAATCTGCTGTAATATGAGCGATCGCTTTAGGATACTGATAACTGAAATGACTGAATTTGAAGAATTAGATATTGTGGCATTAACTGAGGATAGACAAACGACTCATTTTGAAACAGGAGAATCTATTATTCTATAGCAATGAGCGCTCAGGTATTTACAATGTCCAGCTAAAAGTGCAGTCTAGAAGGGGCATACAAAAAATAATGTGTAAATATGCCAGCGCACATTGCTATATATAGAGGACAAGTAGGAACAATTGTTATGGAATACGATAATAATGTTTTTGAAGTAGATTTTTCTGATAATGATGGAACGACTTATGCAATGGAAACTATTCCAAGTAATCAAATAATGCGATTACATTATGAATTAGTAGAAGTTATTGCTTAATCCTCGAAAATTTTTAGCTATTAATTATTCTCAATCGGTATCAGATTTAAGTCTTTTCTGATACCTTTAAACTCTAATAATTATCTAATGGGTGGGTTTTTCTCACCCATAAAACTAACAAAAATTAATTACGCACCAACAGCTTTTTTGGCAGAATACATAACTTCTAAATAAATCTCGGCTACCAGGTTCTCTCGGAGGGAAACTTATCTTCAAATTAACTTTGATGGCATCTTTATTCAACAAACCAGTTTTCTAGTTTTAGATATTCAAAATTTTCAAAGTCAGCTATATTGTTAGTGACTAAAATTAGGTTGTTAGTGGCAGCAATAGAGGCAATTTGACCATCAATAAAACTAGCAGTTTCACCGATCTTAGATCATCTATTTCTCTCTTTTGCATGGTATTGTGCCGATTTTAAATCATAATCAAATACAGGGATATTTAAAATCATATCGTTAATATATTCCTCAAAAAAATTACGTCTCTTTGATTCTGGTAAACGCCAGCAACCATATAAAAATTCGTGAATGACTACTGTAGCTGTACAAATTTGTAATTTATTTATCCTCAATTTATTCACAACTTGGGGATGAGGAGAAGGGCGCATAGATTCAGAAATTATATTAGTGTCTAGCAAATAATTTAAACTCATAAATCAACCTCTCTCCCTGGAGACTTATCCCGTAAGTTATCAAAAGTATTATCATCAAAAATAATTCCTTCTTGTTCTATTTTGGCCCGAAATTTTTGATAGGCTGACCAAAAATCATTAACTTCTTTAATTTCTATTAAAATTTCTTTGTTATCTGGTAAATTTACTTCCTCTAATAACTCAATAATTTTGCCTTTTTTAATTCCTTTTACTAACATAAAATTAATTCCTTAAATATATGTTGCTTTTGATCTTGATACTTATCAGAATTTTTCAATTATAGCAATGAGCGTTCAGGTATTTACGAGGCACAGCTCAAAGTACATTCTAGAAAAGGTGTACAAAAAATAATGTGTAAATATGCCAGCGCATATTGCTATATCTTTCAAATCAGACTAAATTTAATTAACTATTAATCCTAAAAAAAGCCAGTTAGTGGAGGAATAATATCTTGCATAGGATTATTTTCAAGGAGTTAATAATGGCTGTAGAATTATTGCGACAACTATTTACTGTAGATCAGTATTATAAAATGCAAGATGCAGGAGTATTTACTGGAAATGAACGAGTAGAACTAATCAGAGGAGAAATTATCAAAATGTCCCCTATGGGTATTCGTCACTCAGCTTGTGTGAAACGTCTTGCCGAACTTTTCATTTTGCGTTTAGCACAGACTATTACTGTGGGAATTCAAGATTCTGTAAGATTGAATAATACTTCTGAACCACAACCAGATATCAGTTTGTTGCAACGACGATCGGATTTTTATGAGACTCAACAACCTCAACCAGAAAATGTATTTCTCCTCATAGAAGTTTCAGATACAACTATTAAATATGACCGAGAAATAAAAATTCCTTTATATGCTGAGAATAATATTGTTGAAGTTTGGTTGGTAAATTTGACTGAAGAATGTCTGGAAGTTTACCGACAACCTACTGCGAATGGTTATGAAATTGTGCAGACTTTTCAAAGGGGTGAAACTTTGACTATTCAAGCTTTGCCTAATGTGACTTTTACTGTTGATGAAATATTGGGAGATTAACAGAAATTTTTAATTAGAATATTTAGAATAAATATAATTTTTCAACCCATACAAATTCATAGGATTATTTTCAAGGAGTTAATAATGGCTGTAGAATTATTGCGACAACTATTTACTGTAGATCAGTATTATAAAATGCAAGATGCAGGAGTATTTACTGGAAATGAACGAGTAGAACTAATCAGAGGAGAAATTATCAAAATGTCCCCTATGGGTATTCGTCACTCAGCTTGTGTGAAACGTCTTGCCGAACTTTTCATTTTGCGTTTAGCACAGACTATTACTGTGGGAATTCAAGATTCTGTAAGATTGAATAATACTTCTGAACCACAACCAGATATCAGTTTGTTGCAACGACGATCGGATTTTTATGAGACTCAACAACCTCAACCAGAAAATGTATTTCTCCTCATAGAAGTTTCAGATACAACTATTAAATATGACCGAGAAATAAAAATTCCTTTATATGCTGAGAATAATATTGTTGAAGTTTGGTTGGTAAATTTGACTGAAGAATGTCTGGAAGTTTACCGACAACCTACTGCGAATGGTTATGAAATTGTGCAGACTTTTCAAAGGGGTGAAACTTTGACTATTCAAGCTTTGCCTAATGTGACTTTTACTGTTGATGAAATATTGGGAGCAGACACGGATTTAGCCACGGATGTACGGATTGATTTCTGAAAGAGAGATAGACATAGTGGGTTGGCACACTTATTCAGTTATCAGTTATCAGTCCATGAGAAACAAACTGTTTATCGCTGAGAAACGATCCTTTACCGCTATGAGTGAAGCTCCTTCCTGGTTTCTATAATTAAAAGCGCTCTGCACAGTTTTAGCTGTGTCGGTTCGGAAATAGAGGGTAAAGGACAAGTAGGAACAATTGTTATGGAATACAATAACAATGTTTTTGAAGTAGATTTTTCTGATAATGATGGAACAACTTATACTATGGGGACTGTTTCAGGGAATCAACTACACCCCTGTAAACTTTAGTTAATTCTCTATATCTGAAAAAAAATCGATTCGCTAAAGCGAGACTCGAAAGAGGAAAAAGAAAAAAGGGAAAAGGGGAAAAGGGGAAAAGAAAAGAGGGGAAGAATCCTAGAAAGGAGAGACAGGCGAGATGACGCGAAAACCGACATAGTAGAGGTAGTAGGCAACATAATGGTAGCGGCTGGCACACCGACAATCCCAAGAAAAGCTGTACCAGCTACCGTCACGAACTACTCTTTCACTACTACCCCCAGTTTCCCAAGCACTTCCATCAGTAGGCGCTCCATTATAATTTTTGTGCCAAACATCTTGACACCATTCATAGACATTCCCCTGCATATCATATAAACCAAAAGCATTGGGTGGGAAAATTCCTACATCCGTTGTTTCTCCTCGATATTTTCCTTTAGGAGCATTACCATAAGGATAGTTACCGTTGTAGTTAACTAACTCAGACGTTATAGTTTCTCCAAAATAAAAAGGTGTTGTTGTTCCTGCACGACAAGCATATTCCCACTGACTCTCACTAGGCAACCTGTAAATTTTCCTACTTTTCTGAGATAGCTTTTGACAAAATTCTGTCGCATCGTTCCAACTTACTTTTTCTACAGGGCGATTTTCTCCTTTAAAATACGAAGGATTATTTCCCATAATTGCTTGGTATTGCTTTTGAGTAATGGGATATTTGCTCATATAAAAAGGTTGGAGAGTGACTTTATGTTGCGGACTTTCAGAGGAATGTCTCTCAACCTCATTTTCTGGCGAACCCATAATAAAACTGCCCCCAGGAATATAAACCATTTCCAACTTTATTCCATTACCCAAATCTTCTATTTTTTGCCTAGCACTTCCCTGGGTGCGGTTAGTAACCTTACCAGAGTCGTTGACAGTTAAAACTTCAAAAGTAAATAGTTCCCCTTTTTCTGATTCTGCTGTTGATGGTACTTTAGGCAAATTAGAAGATTTATTCTCTGGTATTTTTCCCCACCCCAATAGCTGCCCTTTTTCTGATTCTGCTGTTGATGTTACTTTAGGCAAATTAGAAGATTTATTCTCTGGTGGCTTTTCCGACTTCCTTTGTGTCTGACTCCCAGTATTTTGTAACGCTCTTAACCTTCTTTCAACTTCTTCTCGTCTGCGTTGCTCATTCCTCAATAGCTCCCCTGATGTTACTTTAGGCAAATTAGAAGATTTATTCTCTGGTGGCTTTTCCGATACCCTTTGTCTTTGACTCCAAGTATTTTGTACCGATCTTAACCTTCTTTCAACTTCTTCTCGTCTGCGTTGCTCATTCCTCAGTTCCCTTTCCAACTCACTCACCTCAGTCGAAACTTGTCGCTTGGGAAAATATCTCACCATAAAATAAATCAAACTACCACCACCAACTATTACCGCACCATAAAACAACCGTACGAAAAAAACTGTAGAAAATTGTAACAGCTTTTATCTTGATATTGGATTAACCAATACAGGCGCTCTCGGCACAGCTCACTATTCCCTCGACAGTAAAAGCCCCTGGGAATTTCTTTCTGATTATCGCATATACTGCCATTGATATCGGCATTAATCACTTTACCTGTTCCACTTCTAAACAAACCGCGTTTGACTCGTTTTCCCACATAATTCTCATGGCACCTGGGCAATTCTAGGTCAAGTGCAGAAGTTTTACTGGTGTAACAATCTTGCTGTTTCCATAACTTTGATACCAGCAAGTTCACATTTATAAGTTATCTGTTGAATTAGCTTAGAGTGTGGTATTTGGGTAAAGTTTTGATTGTTTTTTTTACCGATGTTTGCACCCTGTTTCCAATTATCATTTTTTCCAATTACTACAGTACCTATATTACTCTTCACTAAATAATTAACAACTAACTTGCTGGTGTTATGCAGATAATTCTCGACAAAACGATTTCGGTGATAGGTTAACGCTTCAATCTTACTGGCTGAAAAGTAACTAAAGCTAAATCTATACTATAAGGAAGTCTTTCTATATTAGCAATCCGCCAGGGTTTCATATCTTTAGCAGTTTCGACGAAATTTTCTCCTTTTCCTTGCAAAACATGAGCTGCCGTTAGTACACTACAGACTCCTGGTTTTCCAGGTACAAAAAAACCAGTTCCATGCCCAGATTTATTGCTAATAATGACAATACTAGATTTGATTTTTTCCGGTGAAACAGAACAATTTGTCAAAGCTAGGGAGAGTAAAGTTAGACTAAGGATGCGAGGTAGAATTTTCATTTTATACAAACTCGGTTTCTATACTTTTTTTGATACTACTGGACTGTTTAATCCCACATTCCGCACCACAAAATGTAGCAACCGAAGGAGGAGTCAGGAGACAGCTATACTGGAGACAGAATTTGAGAAGAAAATCATAGCTGCCGTGATCGAGTACACGATCAAGTAAGTATTTATGCGTAAATTTTTTACTTCATTATTTGATCGACGAAAAAAGTAATTGAGATGATTTGTATAGTATAAATACCTACAAAGCTACGGATTTATATACTACTTTTAATGATACAAACTGAAGTGCGGAATGTGGGTTTAATCTAATAGAATAAACCTAACATTAGTAAGGTTTTGTTGGGTTTATCCTACGGATAAGCTACGCTAACACTCCGTACCGCTACTTGGTGTGCAAGCTACAACCCAACCTACATTTTTAGGCGTGTCTGTCTACTACAAGTTTTACTATTAGATTTATTGCTTGCTTAAGTTCAATATTTAGGATATCCAGTATTTTTTAATGCAAAATTAGTTCCTAAAAATCTCCTGATCGCTCAACTTTAAATTTGGCTCTAAATCTGAATATTCACCTAATTTATATTGTTTTTGTTTAATTAATTTCTCTAATCTCTTAACACGCTTTTCTCCAGCAGGATGACTAGAAAAAAAGTCCCAGCTTAATTTTTCTTGTTCTTTAAAGTTCTTAAAAAAATCTGTTGCCCCTGTCACATGACCATAAGTTTCATTTAATAACATTAATCCGAATTCATCTGCTTGATATTCTTGAGACTGAGAATAGCGAGTATTACTAATAGTTTCGATAATAACTCCTACACTATTAGCTAAAGTCGAATTATCTCCAAAAATACTAGCGATCGCAACTCGAATAGCTAAGGTTTTTCCTAAACTCCGAAGATGATCTCTATTGGCAAAATGTCCTAATTCATGACCTAAAATCATCATCAATTCATTTTCTGATTTAACTTCTTTCACTAACCCCTCAAAAATACCAATAACATCCCCAGGAATGGCAAAAGCGTTAACGTTTTTTTCAGGAATATAGATTACTCGATAATCCCTTTTTTCTGATAATTTATTATCTAGTTTAGACTCCAAACTATCTAATAGGTTATTTAAGATTTCTTGTTGAGGAGAATCTTTAGCTTTTTGTTCGTAAACCGGAACAATTAATGCTCCTAATTTTTGTTCCCAACTAATAGGAATTTGAGTAATTGCCCAATCAACTAACATCGATACAAAGCTAATCATTATGACAATAATCGCTGTAAAAATTCCTAATATAATTAAAAGTTGACGATTAGTTGGTGAGGGATTGCGATCGCTCATGAATTTGATTAATAATTAAGGAGTCAGGAGTCAGGAGTCAGGAGTCAGAATAAATAGGAATTATAGAGGAGTTATACCAATTTGATAAATGTTTGTTACAAATGGTAGAAGTAAGAAAGAAGGAAGAAGGAAGAAGAGGTAAATATTTAAAAAAAGGGAAAAAAGATAGAGATAACTTTTTCAAATGAACTGGAGCAGCTATTTTTAAGCATATCTGATCGATATCTACCTTTTTGTAGCATTCTTTTTTCAAATTGGTATTATACCATTTCTCAAAAAGAATACTATGTATGATTGGGTGGGGGAGTGTGGGAAGTGTGGGAAATGTGGGGAGGGGTTAAAAGTAGGAAAAATCTATACTAACCGACTAATAATTGTCAAAAAAATACTTTGAATCTTGGTAAATATTTGACTGTTGAAGTATAACTGAAGTATAGCATTGCTTTTGGGAATTGGTATTAGTCGGAAAAATTATCCCTGGATTTTTCTGCCATAATTATCCCAAAATACTAACTTTTTGACCTTGTTTCACCAAAAATGCTCAAGCTTTTATCTATCAATACTTTGATAATTAATCAGCAAATCTTAATCACTACTCTTGGTAGGACGGAAAGGATTTAAAAAGTTTAATAGAGGATAAATAGCGCGACTTTGAATCCATAAACTGCCTTGGCCACTAAACCGACAAACCAACCCTTCACCCCCTAAAATTCCTGTTTTTAAACCTTTAAATGATAAACCTCCAATCATCTCGACATTATAATTTAGGGTATCTTCAAAAGCCACAACATAACTGGTATCTACCACATAATTTTCTTCCACAGGAATTTCTAAAATACCCCCATAGGAACTAAACCAAAAATCCCCCCTTCCAGTAGCTCTTAATAAAAACAAAGATTCTCCACTAAAAAAGCCTTTAAATCCTTGAAATTTAGTATCTATTTCTACAGTATCACTACAGGCAACAAATCCTGATGATTGAACCAATAAACCACAACGATTCTCTAAATAATAATGTTGAATATCTCCAGGGACACCAGGGGAAATATAGAGTTTTCCTGACTGGTTTTGAGCGGTAAATTCACTAATAAATAAGGATTCACCACCCAACATTCTACCGACTCCTTTCATTAAGCCACCTTTGACCTTAGATTGCATTTTTATTGAGGTATCCATAGCTGCCATAGCTGAGGCTTCTACTAATACTTTTTGCTCCGGGTACAAATCAATAATTAATGAAGCATAAGCTGGAGAATGTTCAATTTTATAAGCAATTTTTGACATATATAGTCATCCTATTTTATTTGTGTATAAAAATCTTACTGCTTTTAGGGAACAGGGAACAGGGAACAGGGAACAGGTAGGATTTTCAGTTTTTTATCTACTTTTTGATTACCCGCAACTTATTTAGGATTGCTATATACAGTCATCCTATTTTATTGGTAAATAATAAATTTAAAACAGAGAATAGGGAATGTTATTTCAGTTATCAGTTATCAGTGCCCCCGCCCATCCCCCAAAATTGGGCGACTAGAGCAAGCAAATTGACTCTTGTTCCCCCCAAAGTTGGGGGGCTAGGGGGGCAAAATTCAGTATCAAAAAACTTTTCAGATATCCTCTAATTAGGGTTTGCTGAAAAAGTCTGATGGTAATGGTAGGCAACAGGGAACAGGCAACAGGCAACAGTTTAGACTACTGCTACGGCCAAATTTTCTGATACTCAGCAGAAAAATATGAGCATTTTGAGACCAAAAGAGCCAAAAACCTTGCACTTTTTTAGAAGAAAAAACCCTGAAAGCCTTAACTGGCATTGATTACAATTTTATTCAGCAAGCCCTAATTAGGTCTTGCAATTAAATATCAAAGCATTGACAGATAAATAGTAAAGCCTTTTTTAGATAGAAAAAAAATGCCTGATTTTCAGTATATTACGCTCAAAAAATCATCAGAAAAGGCAGAATAATTGCAGAAAAATCACTCTAACAAAATATCTGACTATCTCCTCTATAATTCTCCGACTACTCCCCCGCTCCCCTACTCCCCTACTCCCCTACTCCCCTACTCCTCCGCTCCCCTACTCCCCTACTCCCTAAAAATAAGCAAACCCTAATTATCTAGGAGGTAATTGAGAACCGATAACAGATCCAAAACTCCCTGGATTATGGGTTTGACAATAAACTTTGCCTTGACCTTGGAAACGACAGACAAAACCTTCACCGCCAAAAAATGCTCCCAACCAACTCGAATTAGCTTTATCAATACGAAAATCTAAACTTCTTTCAAAGGCGACAATATGACCAGTATCCACAATATAATCACCGTTAACATCTATTTCATAAATTCCTCCAAAAGAGGTTAAAATTACCGGACCATAACCCGTAACACTTAACCAAAAAATAGATTCTCCTGAGAATAAAGATTTCATCCCCTGAAACCCTAAATCAAGGTCTACATTGTTAGCAGAAGCAAGATAGGAAGCTGATTGGACGACTAATTCTTGACCCTTCATTTCATAAACTAGGATGTCTCCCATAAATTTAGGGGCTAGAAAAACTTGACCGTCGGGGGTAGGGGAACGAAAAACACTTAAAAAGAGAGATTCACCCCCTAACATTCGTTTCAGTCCTCCCATAATTCCCCCTCCTTTTCCTTGTCTGAGGGTAGTACTACTATTGACAAACCCACTCATAGCAACCATAGAACCTGCTTGGGCGACGATTTCTTCCCCTGCATTTAAGCTAACTTTGGCGATCGCATTATCGGGTTGATGTATTAGTTGAATATCCATGATTTTTTGAACTTTTTAACGGACTTTGGGTCTTAAGAATCGAACTAAACCCGCAATACTACGAGATTGCAAATAAATAACACCATTCCCTTTGAGTCGGTTAACTAATCCTTCTCCAGAAGTGACTGAACTAATCAAACCACCCGATAACCCAACACTCATTTTAATATTGGAACTATAAGCTACTAAATGGCTATTATCAACAATAAATTCCCCATCAATATTTTGCTCACTCAATCCCCCATAGGCCCCAAAAAAAACTGTTCCATGGCCACTTACTTTTAACTTAAATAATCCTTCTCCTGTAAACCAACTGGCAAACCCTGCCCACCTTACTCCTAGCTTAACTTTAGGGCTACTTGCAATGTAAGCCCCTGGTTGAAAACACATCTCATTTCCTGTTAATTCTAAACATTCAATATCCCCAATAATGGATTGGGTTAACGTAATATTTAAAGGTTGGGAGGTCTTGTTCTCAAAGAAATTAACAAATAGGGATTCACCCCCTAAAAATTTTCTTAATAAAGCTGGGAAAAAGCCCCCAGAAAACTTTGTTTTTATGGACAAACGACCATCCATACTGGTCATGGCTCCCGCTTCAGCTATAATAGTATCACCAGGATCTAAGGTGATGAAAATAGCTGCAAAGGCTGGTTTATATCTGATGTCATATTTCACTGCTGACACATAGTAATAGTTGCTTTATATATTATTACCATAAAATACGATTTTTTTGACCTTAATTTTCTATTAGACATCTCCAAAAATCAAAAATAAAATCAAATGTTTGTACCAGAAATTCATATAATTAATTATTCTCAAAGAGTTAGTAATGTCTGTACAATTATTGCGACGATTATTTACTGTAGATGAGTGTTATAAAATTCTGGAAGTAGGAATATTAACTGAAAATGAACGATTAGAAATAATCCGAGGAGAAATTATCAAAATGTCACCTATTACTCCTCCTAATGCACTAATGCAGCTTGTGTGATCCGTCTTAGCGAACTTTTCATTTTGAGTTTAGCAGAAACTGTTACTAAGAGAATTAAAAATCCTGTAAGATTGAATAATAATTCTGAAACAGTACCAAATATCGCTTTGCTACAAAAACTACCAAGTTTGTATTGGACTCAACAACCTCAACCAGAAAATATATTTATCGTCGTAGAGGTGTCAGATACAACAATTAAATATGACATGACCGAGAAGTAAAAATTCCTTGATATGCTGATAATAACATTGTTGAAGTTTGGTTGGTGAATATGACTGAAAAATGTTTGGGAGTTTACCGACAACCTACAGCGAATGGTTATGAGATTGTGCAGACTTTTCAAAGAGGTGAAAGTTTGGCAATTCAAGCTTTGCCTAATGTAACTTTTACTGTTGATGAAATATTGGGGGATTAATAGAAACTTTCAACATTTAGCTCTCCCAATAATGCTATGGTTTTGCCAATCAAATCGAATCATTAATTAACTTTATTTACTAGAAACTCTGTAAAATCTTTGCGTTTAATTGCTTTATTTAAAGAAGGATAGTCCTCTGAAGTGTTCAAATACTCATCTGTCCAAGTATCAATTTCTTTAATCACTTTAAAAATAACTTTACTATCTTCGGGTAAGCTTAATTCTTCTACATCTTTTACTTGATAAGTTGCTGTTTTTAGTTGTCTGATAGTAAATAGCATTGCAATGTGGAATTTTAAAGTTCTAATTGTTGTTTTAGATTTCTTAAGAGACTGATTCTTTAGACAATTCTTTACTTCTGAAAAATCTGGCGAACTAATACAATCTTCTATTGTTTTTACTAATTTAGCACAAAAGAGGTAAATTTTCATACTTATCGATTCATTAAATACTTTTTTATAGTTACTATCCGCTTTGATTATTGTGTTTGGGCTAGACGCTGCTCTATGCGGTTCACGAGAAACAATAGAAGTTATTGCCTGAGCTAAATAAGGAATTCCCACTATTTTTTTAGAATGTTTACCCGTATTTTTATAAAAATTTTTCCGACGATCATAAAATAAGTCGTGTCGTAAAAAGTAATCTTCTATATTTCTCTGGATAGAATCAGTAGCTCTTAAAGAAGATGCTTGAATCGGAGTTTGAAAATTAGTTGCTTTAATAATTTGATCTCTAGATTCCTGGTCTTCTGTAAAGATGATTTTAATTAGTATTGCTCTGTCATCTTGATTGTTCCGAACGCTTGATTTTTCGTTATTATTCTTTTTATTTAAAACATTCATGTATTGATATAAAATTGTCGTTGTTTGTAGACCATTTACTATTTGAACATCATCAAGGCTAATGACTTTTCCTTTAGTTGTTCCATTAGATGCTAGTATAGTTATACCATTATTCAACCACCAAAAATCTATATCTTTATGAGGGGAATCAAGAGAGTTTCTAATATCCTTGTTAACCTCTATATTATTACCTTGATAATCTCGCACATTTGACTCAAATATATACTTTCGTAAATTACCTTGTTCATCAGTCACAAATTGATAGTAATCTTTAAGCTTAGAGAGAATAATGTAACCTTTGTTTAAATTATTATCTGAATTGTTATCTAACCTAGATATATAATTTTCTATAAACTTTAATTCTAAATTATAGCTTTTCTCTTTCCTAGATATTTTAAGTAGTTCGCTGGCACCGAGAAACTTAAATTCTACCTCAGAAGATGAAGAAGATGAAAAATATTTTTTTGTTTGCTCTTTTAGTGTTTCAACTTTAAACTTTACTTGGCTATTAACTTGTGACGTATCCCCTTTGCTTGCATAGATATAATTAATTTTTAAGCTTGGATGCTTACTAGCTAAATTTCTATATAGTTTATGGAATATTTCTATCTTCTCTAGAAGCATCTCATTATAAATATTTTCTAGATTTTTTATGTCTAGGGATAAATCAAATAGTTTTTGTGTAGTGACAATAATCTTGTCTATGGCTGTCTCTTTAAATGATTGCGATGTTTTGCTTTGAATTAAGTAAACTTCTAGTTGTGGTTTTCTGGTAATATTTTTAATATCCTCTAATGAAGGAAGTTCATAAAATAGTTCATCGTTTACAAAAACAAAAAAACCATCTATACCTCCGTCATTACCTCCATCTACTCTACCAGAATCTATTTCTTCATTAGATAAATCATACTCTTTTAATGATTGTTCGAAAGAGAATAATTCAAAAAAATCTTCTTTTGAATTGTTAGATAATGTGTCATTAATTTTCTCTTCAATAATTTGATCAAGTATAATTAAATCGTTATTATTTGACATAAATTTTATGCTCTTATATAGTTATAGTAGTTATGAACATAATATACTATCAACTTATATTTATCCAAACTATTTAAAATATGTTTATATTTCATGTTGTGCAGCAAAACTCACCCTGCTGCACTAATCCGTACATTCGTGGCCAAATCTGTGTCTGCAAATGCAATCTAAAATTCAAACCTTACCAAAAGAAGTTGTCAATTTAATTGCCGCTGGAGAAGTGATTGATTCTTTAGCAGCAGTAGTAAGAGAATTAGTAGAAAATTCTCTGGATGCTGGTGCAACTCGCATCATAATTTCGATCATTTCTGAACAGTGGCGAGTACAAATTTCTGACAATGGTATGGGTATGAATTTAGCTAACCTAAAACAAGCAGCAAATCCTCATAGTACGAGCAAAATTACTAATCTTCAAGACCTCACAAAAATTACCAGTTTGGGATTTCGTGGAGAGGCGCTTCATAGTTTAGCTAATCTCTCAACTTTGGAAATATTAAGTCGTCCTAAGTCGCCTCTTTTAGAGAATGAAAATGAAGGTTGGCGTGTTGTTTATAATGAACAAGGAAAGGCTGTTGAAATTGAAAGAGTTGCTGTTGCTCCTGGTACTATTGTTAAGGTTTCTAATCTGTTTGGAAAATGGCCTGTACGCCGTCAAGGAATGCCTTCTTCGGCACAACAAATGCGAGGCATACAATTAGTTATTCAGCAAATAGCGCTTTGTTATCCTGATGTTACTTGGCAAGTTTGGCAGGGTAGTAAATTATGGATACAAATTAGTCCTGGCGCTACGGCAAAACAAATTTTACCTCAAATTTTATCTACGGTAAGATTGAGCGATTTACAGTATATTCAACAAGAAATTGATGAACAAGAAGCAGAAGAATTAAATATTGAAACATCAAGTTTTTCCCAATATCAAGATTCTCAATTTTTGGATAGACAATCATTAGAATTAGTCTTAGGTTTGCCAGATAGATGTCATCGCAGACGACCTGATTGGGTGAAAGTTGCTATTAATGGAAGAGTGGTAAAAGTACCAGAATTAGAACAAAAAATTATTAGTTCTTTAGCGCGGACTTGCCCTCGCGATCGCTATCCTATGTGTTTTATTCATTTTCAAATTTTTCCTCATCAAATAAATTGGAATCGTCATCCGGCTAAAACAGAAGTTTATCTTCATAATCTCAGTTTTTGGCAACAACAAATAGAGCTAGTAATTGCTAAGGCATTACAATTTAGTATGGAAGTAATGCCAGAATTTCCTTTATCAGAAAGGGTAGAAAAAATATTAAAAGTATCTGAAAAGACGGGGAATTATCAAACTCGTCGATCCATACAAATTTCCCCAGATAATACAGCAGAAAAAAATCAAGAATTTGGATTGATAGAACTCAAAGCGATCGCTCAATTACACAATACTTATATAGTAGCTGAACATCCGACTGGCATTTGGTTGATAGAGCAACATATTGCCCATGAAAGAGTTTTATATGAAGAATTATGTGATACTTGGGAAATAATTTCTTTAGAGCCACCAATTATTTTGCATAATTTATCTACATCTCAATTAGAACAACTTCAACGTTTAAATATAGAAGTAGAAACTTTTGGAGATTTCCTTTGGGCAGCTCGTACTGCTCCGGCAATTTTAGCTAAAAGAAATGATTGTGCTGAAGCTTTAATTGAACTGAGTAAAGGTGGCGATTTAGAATCTGCAAAAGTAGCTACTTCTTGTCGAAGTGCTATTAGAAATGGAACTCCTTTAAGCTTGCCAGAAATGCAAAGTTTATTAAATCAATGGCAACTTACTCGTAACCCTCGCACTTGTCCTCATGGCAGACCAATTTATTTATCTTTAGAAGAATCAGCTTTAGCTCGTTTCTTTCGGCGACATTGGGTGATAGGAAAAAGTCATGGAATTTGAAGGAAGAAGGAAGAGGGAAGAAGGAAGAAGGAAAGAAAGAAGGAAGATTTTATCGTAGGGGTTTGGTTTCCCAACCCACTGCAATAATGCAGAATAAATCAGAAATTTGTAATATTTTTTCGTAGAATTTTGCGTTTCCAAACTCAAAGGAAGAAGGAATAATAAATAGGGTTTGCGCTCAAAAGTCTTTTTGCTCTTTGTAGGAGACAGGAGACAGGAGAAATGGCTTGGGAGCGAGAAAGTAGGAGTAAGAATTGTAGCTTGATTTTTCTGTCCAACTATGCGCCTAAAATACTAACTTTTTGAGTGTTTTAGACGTGATACCAGGTACTTTTTTAGACCCAAAAAAGGCTAAAGTCTTTATATGTCAATGCTTTGATATTTAATCAGCAAGCCCTAAATAAGGAAGTTTTAATATTTTTGTAGGGGGTTTGCTTTCCCAACCCAAAGCAAGAAGTTGCAATTTACAGAATTGCCACAAAAAAAATATTTAACTGTCTATAGACTCATCTACTTTCTTTATTTCTTCTTCTTCCCTCTTCCTTCTTTCTTATTCCTTGTTAATGACAATCCCAATTATAAAGAACTGTAGAAAAATCTAACACTTTTAATTGAGAAGGTTTAATAAAAAAATCACCAATTCCTGTATCTTCCCAACAAATATCATTTGTTTAGCCATAATAATGTTGATAATCTTAATCAATTTGTAATAATAAAATACAATCTTCATATTCAGGATTAAAACGAGAATACTCTTGAGTAAAATCAGGATAACCCTCTAAATTATGCTGATTTATATTAATCCAAAAATACTGACTAAACCAGAGGCTATAAATGTCTAGTAAATTATCATAATTAAAATTAGGAAAATACCGATTAAAAGCTGCATCATTTGTATGTACAGGTGAATAATAATGGGTAAAACTTAAGTTAAACTCATCCCTTAAGCAGGTACACAAAATTAATTACGCATTTCCTAAAAGTCAAAGCCTGATATTATAAGGATCACAGTGATAGAGAATAAGCAAATAATTATGTGTAGTTGCCTATAGGAGTTTCCTGATGCTCTTCTAAAAAATCAAAAGTAGTTCTGTAAATATATTGATAAAATTATGGTTATGGCGATTACTAACGCTTTTAATTATGACAACTGATAACTGAAATTACTAGGTATTAATATGAATCATTCCAAATATCAACAGTTATTTTATTCAGAAATTAATCAATCTGATGAAAAAATAGATTTAGCTAAAGCTGCTCTTTATTTAGCTTTAGAATATGAACCAAAATTTGACCCAAATGAATATCTAAATGCCCTGGATACAATGGCAGATGAAGTCCGAGAAAAACTACCAGAAACACTTTACCCTCTACAAATTATTAAAAGTATTAATAAGTATCTCTATGATGATTTAGGTTTTGCTGGAAATACAATTAACTATTACGATCCACAGAATAGTTTTCTGAATCAAGTAATAGAAAGACGTACTGGTATTCCAATTACTTTATCCCTAGTTTATCTAGAAATTGCTAATAGAATTAATTTTCCGATGGTTGGTATTGGAATGCCAGGACATTTTTTAATTCGACCTGATTTTGAAGAAGCTGGTATATATGTAGATGCTTTTAATCGAGGTGAAATTCTTTTTCCTCAAGATTGTCAAGAAAGATTGGCCAGTATTTATGGTCGAGGGGTAGAGCTACAACCTCAGTTTTTGGCAAAGGTAAGTAAAAAACAATTTTTAGCACGAATGTTGACAAATCTTAAAGGAATTTATTTGAATCGAAATGAGGGGTTAAAAGTTATTGCAGCTATCGACCGGATTTTATTATTATTTCCTGATGCGATTGTAGAAAAGCGAGACCGAGGCGTATTATATTATCAGTTAAACTATTGGGCAGAAGCTCGTCAAGATTTAGAGAGTTATCTAGTAAATCTTCCTCAAGCAGAGGATGCAGAGATAATTAGACAATTACTGGCTAGTATGAGTCAAGATTTATAACTGAATATGGCAAATTTGGGGAACCCGATATCTCATATTTCAGACCTTAGATACAAGAGTGAAAATAAATTGAACAAATGTAATTATTAATTTTGAGGAATAGCAGAATGAAAAATATTTTAAATTCAGGGGAGTCTAGCAATAAATCCAAAAATTTTGCTGATTTTAATCAAGGAATATCAAAGTTTTTCTACCTTTTTTTTGCCGGATTTTTGGCAGTTATTAGTAGTATTTTAATATTTACCGCTCAACCAGCAGATGCTATAGATGAAATTAAAATTACCTATGACGGTTTGAATATACCTATATTTATTGCCGATCTAGTAACTTTTGCTGAGACAGGAGAACAGTCTGAGCAATTAAAGTCACTGTTTTTAACTGCAAATGCTAGTCAGGAAAATATTGATACAGTTCGGGAAATTTTAAATTATAAATTAGAGGTTGAAGCTGATTTTGTAAATACATTATTAGAATCCCGCTATGGCAAACTTGGTGTGGAAGAATTTAGTCGTTATTTTTCTCCAGATAGTAATGTATCTCAAGTAACTAACGATATTATTGATACAGTTAATCGAATGATTAGTGATGGAGAAATATCATTTTTAGAAATGGTGCAAGAGTTTAAATGGACAGATAAAATTGTGATTGATGCTAAAGGTATTGAAACATTTTTTGTAGAGACTATTGATTTTGCGAAAAGAGGACTAGATTTTCTCAAGGCCCAGCCACAGATACAAAAATTATTCTGTGAGTAGTCTCCATGGAAGGAAGAAGGAAGAAGGAAGAAGTAAGAAGGCAGAATGAAAAATTTGGTGTTGTCTGAGTTTTCAGCTTTTGATACGTCAAATACAGCAATGGTGACTGTTATAATAATTAACAATTAATAATTAATAATTAATTGTTGAAAACCAATTTTTTGTCAGAAAATTTGAGGAATTAAACCCAATATCTGCCCAGGAAATAATAAGAGAAAATTGAAAATAAGGAGTTGACTTTTATTCTTTTTTATTCTTCCTTTTCTTGTAGAAAATTTCCAGTTCTGAAACACTAAAGATAAGTAACTTAAGGCGGTATTTTTTTTATTTTAACTGCTTGAATAAATGATTCAGATGCAGATGAAAAATAAGAAGTACCTGCACCTAAATTGTCTATTTATTTAGGGCTTGCTGATTAAATATCAAAGCATTTACAGATCAAGGTTTTAACCTTTTTAAGTATCAAAAAGTAAAAGTGCGAGGTTTTAGGTGGTAATAGTTCAAAAATTTAGGATTTTGGTCATAGAGTTAGGCAGAAAAATCAAGGGACGATTATTCCTACTATCTTCTCTATAATTAGGGCTTGCGCTCATAAATCTCAAATCATTTGCAGATAAAGGTTTGAGTAATTTTGATGGTCAGAAATACCTTGGTTTTCAGCTCTTCATGCTCAAAAAGTTGGTATTTTGGGCAAGAGTTGGGTAAAAAAATTCTCCCCTACTCCCCTACTCCCCTTTTCCCCTCCTGGGAGGGGGAGGGGCGAGGGGTGGGTTCCCTACTCCTTAAAAAAGACTTTTTCAGCAAACCCTAATTATTTCTCCTGACTCCTGACTCCTCCCTTTATCAAAAGACTTATTGAACAAACCCTATTTATAGTATTGCTCTTCTGCTACTCTCTTCAAACGTCGCAGTTGAGCTTCCATATCTGCTTTTGTCCATGAGGCAGCAAACTGATTAAAACCGAATTTAATCACAGGATTAGGTATCTCAAATTCAAAACGATTTAATAAACAAGTACCTTCAACTTCTGGTTGACATTCCCAGCGATCGCGACCTTGAAAAAAGCCCTTAAATTCCCAGACAATTAAACCAGGTTCTCGTTCTGCCACAACACTATCTAGAGAGGGATGTAGAAAGGGAATATTTATGATAAATCTACTACGACTTCCCACAAAAGTATCCCATTTTCCCACAGGTTCACAACGTAACATTGGATTTAACCACTTGTGCATGAGAATGTTATTAGTAATACAATCCTCCACAATAGTGGCACTGGCACGAATTAAAATAGATTGCTCAAAAACTTGACTAAATGACATAGTTACCTTCAAGCTATAAGGCATATATTGGTAATCTCATTAGGTTGCTAATTTAAAGGTCACATTAACCCAAGAAAACCATGAATGGCACTTGGCAAATTATTACACAATCAATCAATGAGCCAATTCAGGCTAATTTAATGTTAGCCTCAAATATTTTGGCACAAACTGAAGCAAATCCCTTAAGTCAATTGTCCCAAAATATGACTCAAATCAGAATTTGGGACACAATTGGAGCAATTGCAATTCTAGCAATTGGCTGGATAGTGGCTTCGATTATTTCCGGCATAGTTGGAAAAATATTCAAAAAGACAAATATCGATAACAAAATTGCTGGTTGGGTAACAGGTAGTCCGGAACAAGCTCAGAACCTACCCGTGGAGAAATGGATCTCCTCTTTAATTTTCTGGATCATCATGATCTTTGTTCTGATAGCTTTCTTCGATAAGCTCAACCTCACGGCAGTTTCTGAACCTCTCAATGCCTTCCTGACCGAAATAACTAGCTTCTTACCTAATATAGCGGCTGCCCTAATTTGGCTAGGTATTGCCTGGTTAGTGGCAACTATAGCTAAATTAGCAGTTAGCAGAGGACTGAAGACATTTGGTTTAGATGACCGTCTCAACCAGCAAGTTAGTGATGGACAAACAGAAAATCAAGTCGAAATTAGCGATACTATTGCTAATGCTATCTATTGGTTGATTTTCTTGCTATTCTTGCCTGTAATCCTGGAAGCTTTGCAACTACAGATTGCTCTACAACCTGTTCAGAACATGGTTGACCAAATCTTGCAATCTCTTCCCAGAATTCTCAAGGCTGTTATTCTAGCTGGAGTAGGTTGGTTACTTGCTACTGTGGTTAAGAAAGTTGTTACTAATCTTCTGGCTGCTACAGGTGTAGACCAAATGGGTAGTAGGTTTGGTATGAGTCAAACCACTGGCAGTCAAAATCTTTCTTCAATTATTGGCACAGTTGTTTATGTATTGATTTTGATTCCTGTAGCGATTATAGCTCTGGATGCTCTGGATATTGACGCAATTACTACTCCAGCAGTGGCGATGCTCAATGATATTCTGACGTTTATCCCGAAAATCTTTTTTGCTGCGGTGATTTTGGTAGTTGCTTATTTTGTTGGTAGATTTGTTAGTGATTTAATTACTAATCTTCTAACTAGCATTGGTTTCAATAACTTGTTCAATTGGCTTGGTTTAAGTTCAACCCCGCCATCTACACCACCATCTACATCATCAGATTCTGACCCAAATGCTACTGTAATTCAAGGTGAAGTTGGTACTTCTGGAACTACTGCGCGGACTCCTTCAGAAATTGCTGGTATCGTAGCTTTTGTAGGCATTATCCTTTTTGCCACAGTTTCAGC
The DNA here is from genome assembly GCF_010692555.1 of Okeania sp. SIO3B5. Classification (GTDB taxonomy): domain Bacteria; phylum Cyanobacteriota; class Cyanobacteriia; order Cyanobacteriales; family Microcoleaceae; genus Okeania. The sequence continues at coordinate 25,441 of NZ_JAAHHG010000066.1, forward strand.
TACCCAAATTATGGAGTTGGAAGCTCTGACCTCAATTGTCAGTGTTGTAATTTATATTGCAGGTCAGGTTCTTTATGGTTTAGTCGTATTGGCTATAGGTCTGTATTTGGCTAACCTTGCTTATAATTTAATCAGCAGTTCTGGTAATGCTCAAGCTCGACTTTTGGGCCAGTTAGCTAGAATTGGGATTATTGTATTAGTCTCAGCTATGGCTCTGCAACAAATGGGAATTGCTCCTAGCATTGTGAATTTAGCTTTCGGACTTTTTATGGGAGCAATGGCAGTAGCTATTGCTTTGGCCTTTGGTTTAGGAGGAAGAGATATTGCTTCTTCTAAGATTCAAGAATGGTTAGAGCAGTTCAAAAATAAGAATTAATATTCATTAAGAGTTCTAGCAAAGTTCTTGATTTGGGAGAATGGGAAATTCAAAAATTCTATAACCCGTTCTCCCTATGTTTAAAGTTGAACTATATCTACAAAGTCACAAAAACATTCAAGAATTTATCTCAAAAATTCACAGATAACTGATAAACTTGTAGAATTTGTTCCGCAGACTCTCTACTATCTACTGCTTTCCCATCTATAAGCATTACGCATTCTTATGGCAAAAGAATTTATCTCCCAGGCACCACATAGATTTCAGGAGGAGTAGTTGTTTGGTAAGTTGGACGAGCATTTAGAACTCTTTCTCCACTATAAATTGCTTCTTGAAGATATGTCCGCTTTATTGCTTCGTGACATTGAGGATATAAATAAATAGATCTAGCATATTTCAAAGCATCTGCTAATTCGGTCATTTGATTATAAGATAGACCATGTCGTGAACTCCAAGGGTCCATAATAATCTTACTTTGTATGTTAGAAATACGTTGTTTTGCTGAATAAATAACTGATTTACAAGTTTGCGCAATAAGCAGTGTTGCAGCCCAATATAATGGTTCCGAGTCCTAAGAAAGATGTTGCTAATAAATTTTTCATAGTCAAAATTACTCTAGGACTAAAAGGATTTTTACTTAGAATTATTCGATTACATTATCAGCAAAAGTTATTCATTTAGTAATTAGAGAAAATACGGTGAAATTTATGAAAATCTTATCCATATTTTGTAATAAACTGCAAAAAAAAAAGTAATTTCAATAAATAATTATTATTATTTTCATTTGTGAAAAATATTTATTTTTATAGATAGGTTTAATCCTTGAAACAGTAATCATACTAAATCCAGTTTAGCTAGACCACAAACAAGTCAGACAATCTATAACTATATATATATCAAGCTTTTCTTAAATAAGATATGTGGCCTATAGTAATCGGATTTCGCATGATATAATAATATCGAGGTGTCTTTCAGTTCACTTACTCACAAGTTATTTCTTAGTCTATTACTAAAACGATCTAGTTTTTATGAGTACAGAAGTTCGTACAACAGAAGCAGCATTTTTACTCAATATATCTACAGGTAGGCTGCGGATACTACTCCAACAAAACAGAGTTTTAGGAGCCTACAAAGTCAAAAGATTGTGGATGATTCCTCTTAATAGTAGAGGAGTGCCAGAAATTACACCTGGTCGTCGAGGTCCTGAAGGAACTTGGAATAAGGCTGAACGTACAGGCAATACCTTTATCCATGTTCTACGAAAAACTATTGACTATAACCGAGATAATAAAACTTCTCATCCCGCAATTGCTGTAAAAGTGGGAGATAAAAAAAATTATTGCCACGCCCTAAAAATTAACGGACCTTGCCAAATAATTTATCAGCCTCATCAACCGAACAATAGTCAAGCAGGCGGAGCTCGTCTGTGGATTGAGGTTGAGCCACAACATATAGTAGAACGAATTTATTTTTCAAGAGGAGATTATGGTCCGCCTCCAGAAGTTACTGAGCAAAGGCAAAAGTTTAAAAGAAAGAGGAAAGAAAAAGCTCAAAAATCTTCTCAGAATAAGTGTTCGAGAAAATCAAAGAAAAAATCTTATTGAGAGAATGGGAAATTCAAAAATTCTATAACCCATTCTCCCTAGACCCAAACTTAAACTATTGAGTAGGTAAGCAAGATTAAGCAGAAATAGTCACAAAAATATTTAATAAATCATCCCAGAATTTCACAGACAACTGATAACCTTGTAAAATTTGATTAGCAAACTCTTCACTATCTCCTACTTCACCATCTATAGCATTACGCATTCTTACGGCATGGGAATGATCTATCTCTCCAGTATGAATACCCCAAAACTCTAAGTTTAATTTAGGTAATACATCTTCTAAGTCTTTGCGACCTTGAATTTGTGCCCAAATTTCTTCTAATATGGGGCCACAAATACATTCAGTACCCATACCTGCCATACCAATAGCAACGTAAGCTGGATGGGTTTTTAAGTCATTCTCATAATTTTCAATTAGAGCATCAACTTGTGGATTAATTGTATTGGTGAGCATGGTTCCACCAAAAGCTTCATTCAAGCCAAACAAGAATTTTTTGAGTAAATTATAGTGAGAATTATTGGGGTTTCCATCACCTGTTTCTTCAAAATAAATCTCATCTAAAAGAAATTTTAATTTACCTGGTTTAATGACATTACAAACATAGTTTAAGCTTTGAGCATGGATTTTAGTTACATAAGAATATTGTTCTAAAACTTTAATTAATTCAGGCAGAGAAATATTTCGTAAACTTTGGAGTCTAGGGTCAAATGCGGGATTGCCAGAGAACTTGTTGCTTTCAAGAGCTTGCCAAAAACTTTGTTTGATAGAGGGGAAAGTCATTAAAACCATTATGTATTGCTCCTTGTGTTTAAGTTTTTTGAATTGATTGATTCATCTTGATCACTATAATAATTTCTCAAACTAAAAATTTACCGATAGTAAGTTGGGATATTGATAATATTTAGCTGAGAAAATAATTAGGGTTTGCTGAATAAATACAAAAGTCTTGACTGATATTGGTTGTAGCGTTTTTTGATCTAAAAAAGTTTCAGCTTTTCGGTGGAAAGAGCTGCATAAATCTAGTATTTTAGGAAGATTATGGCAGAACAATCTTGGGACAATTTTTCCGACTATCTCCTCTATAATTCCCATTCCTCGTGAATTCAGAATTCTGTTTGCGGAGCATTCCGTAGGAAATTCTGACTCCTACCTCTACTAAAAGACTTTCCATACGCAAACCCTAATTATTCGGTAATTCTAAATTCGCGCATTCTAAATTCTAAATTCTTGAACCTTGGTTAGTCAGTATAAATTAAATAATCAAGGCAGCGATTGCCTTTTAATTTTGGATAGTAGTAACCACAAATTGAGCACTTGAATAGCTTGTATCTTCCTTATTCGTATTATTCTGAAACAACTTCAGCACTTCGGGAGAAATCAATTCTACTGTATCTCCAACATAGAAATTGACAGAAATCTCACCTAGATAGTCGGATTTCATATGATATAGTGGTATTGACCTTTTTTTCAGGTTGCGTCCTAACAAACTATATATATATTTTTTTATTACTAAAACGATCTAGTTTTTATGAGTACAGAAGCAAGTTATCCTAAAGTTGCAAAACCGTATATTAATTTAACAGCATCTGATAAAGATCTATTTCTATTTGGTGTTTTTATTCACGACTTTAATATCTTTTTGAGAAGATTCCTTGTACAGAAACTCACAATAAATTGGAATAACAAATAGAATCATAGTTCCTGTTAATCAATCATCTACTATGAATTTACTGAAAATTACTAATCTTCTGAATTGATAAGTTATCTTACTACCAGTGAATAAGATTTTTTGATTAATTCATCTCTATTAACTTTGCTGTTGTTGATTTTGACTGAAATCTTTGATTTTCAACTTATTAATTAACTCTTCCTTAATTCGACCCATAATTGAAGTTTCATCAAGAGATTCTAAAATATGACTCACTACAGCTTTTGGACCTTCCTCTCCCCAAGATGCACCATTAGCAAGATAAGTTTTGGTTACTTGTCCAATTCCATAAGATGATAAACCTCCTACTGCTGCTTGAGTCACTGCTACGGACAAATAAGGTGCTAAAGACAACCCACCAGTAGCAGGTGCAGCTAAACCCAATAATCCTTTCACAGAACTTAGTCCCAGATTAGCCACTAATTCACTAGCTGTAATGCCACCCATACTAATAGCTATCTTTTGCAGTAAATCTATTGCTCCACTTTGGCTCATTTGAATTCCATACAACTTTGATAAAGTCAATATCATAGCTACATCAATTACAGCTCCACTAAGAATATCTACCACAGTTACAGGATTAAGAGCGATCGCCATTGCCTTGGCCATTACAGCTTTCCAGATGACTTGATTAGCACTTTGTTCGCGAATTTCTATTTTCCGCTGCACCAATTGCTCGTTGACATTATCAGCGTAGAGCATACTATTGAGAGCTACCAGAGATTTACCTTCTTGGTCTAAAATTTCTAATATTTTTAGCTTTAAGTCTTCTATCTGGGGTTCTCCCCGCTCCATCTGTACCGCAATATTACCGTCGGGTTGTCGTAATGCCTTAGCTACAAGTGGATAAGCTGCTGCCATGACTATTTCGTTGGGAGATAGTAGCTCACGGACTCGCTCATCTCGAATTTTGTTGTATATAGCTAATCTATCTGCTTCTGGATACTGGTCTATTTTATTAAATACCAACAACATTGGTTTACCAGCATCTCGTAATTGGGAAAGAGCTTCATATTCTACTTGGGTAATATCTCCTGCCACAATAAACAAGAGTAAGTCTGCCTGCTTTGCCACCTGTCGGGCCATCAGTTCGCGAGTTTCTCCATCCACTTCATCAATACCAGGAGTATCAATAAGTTCAATTTGGGATATTCTGTAAGAAACTAGAGAGGTATCAGATGAGGATTCTGTTTCTTCTAAGTTCTCTGTCCCTAACTGCCATTGCTTGATTTCTGTAGTTTTGGTAACACCGTGAATTGGACCTGTTTCAAATACTTTTTCACCTAACAAAGCATTGAGAACCGAAGATTTACCTCTCCCTACCATACCGAATACAGCAATATGCACAGAAGCTTTTTCCAGTTTTTCTAACATTGATTCTAAACCAGAAATTTCTGAGTCTAATCCTGTTCTTTCTTCGGGAGTTAAATCTATATTATCTACGATTTCTTTTAAGGCATCTTTAGCGTTGCGGATGTTAAGTTCTGCTTGAATATCTGCAAAGCTTAGTATTGTATTGTCTAGTTCTCGATCTAGATTCATATGAACTACCCGGGGATAATCACGATTTCGTTTTAGATATAGAACAATAGCTATTACTAAGACTCAATAATTTTTTAGTAATTTAGTATAAAGATCAACCTTATTTAATGTACAAAAAAAATCGAGAAAAGCCCTAACTATTATTTATATACTTATAGTGGCTTTCATTAACATAGAATATAACTATTAGAATATAACTATTTCTGCCGCTTCTTAAACTTTAGTTATATCTATAATTTTTACTGTATTCTACCTTTGTGAAAGCCACTATAATCTAATATAATTTAAGTTTATGGTAATTTATATTAGACATTACTCTTGTGATAGAATACTACCTAATGGCACTTAAACAAAATAGGTCCATAAAATAGGCTCAAATATATACGGGCAAAGGCTTTTACGTCAAAAAGGTATAAATCCTGAATAAGCACGGGTTCTAGCTATTTTTAGAGCATCGACGTAATTCCCTTTAACTAACCCGGCGGGAAGTCCCGCGCTGTAATTTTCAATGAGCGCGCCGTATGGGAAAGCCGGGCACCGATGTGTGTAGTTCGTCCTGATTTTTGATATAATAACGAATGTAGATATAAAGGTCGATTCTAGGATGCTACTGAAATATAAGTACAAGCTCAAGCCCCATAAAAGTCAAGGGGTTATTATCGCTAATTGGTTAGAATTGGCAAGAATACAATATAATTATCGTTTGGCTCAAAGATTGAATTGGTTTGAATCAACACGCACACCAGTAAATGCCTGTCCTTTAAATGTTTCAGTAGTAGTAGGGACGTTGCATGCAACGTCCGTACACCGAATTTATCATGCATATCCCCGAATTTAGAGTACAAACACGTATGGGGCAGAAAGAAAGATAGTGATGGCAACCCAGTAACGAAAAAAGGTGATAAGCATCCTAATATCATAAATGGTTATGTAGTTTGGGAAACAGTACAGTTAGCAGACCTAGCACAAACTAAAAAGCTATTTCCGTATGGACAAATCCATGCACTCCCAGGTTTTACAGGATGTTGTTCAGCGTGTACAAACTACCATGGATAACTTGTGCCTTACCTGACAAAAACGGTAAAACCAGTGGGAGACCGAAATTCAAAGGGAAGCATTATTATAATTCGTTCAGTTATCCTCAGTTATCAAATTCTCATATTGTCAAAAATGCCAACGGTCGTATTTGTATAAATCTACCAAAGATTGGTTTAGTCCCCTTTGTCTACAATCGCCTAATACCAGCAGGATTCAAGGTCAAGACAGGTACAGTAATTCGCGAAGCAGACGAATGGTATATTAGCTTCACCATAGAAGATAAGACTGTACCTTTGAGGCGTGTAGAAATTCAACCCACCGAAGATAACTCCAAAGGTATCGACCTAGGATTGTTGCACTATGCTGTTACATCTGATGGAGAATTTATAGAAGTTCCTAAATTTTTCAGATTCTCTGAGCATCGTTTATCTAAACTACAGGTGAGATTAGCTAAAAAACCAAAACATTCTCATCCTTGGAAGATTCTCAAGGGTAAAATAGCAAAACTCCATCAACTAATAGCTAGGCAACGACTCGACTGGCAATTCAAACTTGCTTATCATTTGTTCAGTGACTGCCAGGTGATATTTTTAGAAGACCTGCAAATAGCTTCTTTAGTCAGACGTTGCAAAGCTAAATTAGGTGATAATGGTCAATTTTTGCCCAATGGTCAGTCAGCTAAATCAGGGCTAAATAAGTCTTTGCAAGATGCAGCAACTTATCAATTTCTTGACATCTTAGAGTATGTTGCCTGGAAGTTAGGCAAGAGAATTATCACGCGTAGACCCAAAAGGTACATCTCAACATTGTTGGGAATGCTTGAGTAAAGTCCCCAAAAGCTTATCAGAACGCTGGCATTCATGCCCTAAATGTGGTCAAGAGCTAGATAGAGACTATAACTCACCCACCCCTCTAGCTCCCCTCCCGGGAGGGGATGGGGGTGGGTTGGATTATTATCAACACAGGAGGAGGACATCACTTCTGTAAAAACTGCGGTCAAGGCTTCCTTGGCTGAAGAATCCCGCGTTCTCCCGTAGGGGAGCGTCGGGAGTATGTCAACATTGCAATATTATTCC
>NZ_JAAHHG010000660.1 GCF_010692555.1 Okeania sp. SIO3B5
TTTCAAGGGCGATCGCTCTGAGAAAACTATACAGCGGTTTTCATTTCAGTAGGGACGTTGCATGCAACGTCCCTACAGGGCGCGTGGTTATGACGATGTGGTTCATCAAGAGCGAAAAGCGCTGTAATTGTTGAACCAAGCTTTTCGGTCTGGACTGCTCCGCAAACAGATACCTAACAAATTTTTAGACTGAAACGCTGATAGCTGATAGCTAATAGCTAGTTAAGACCCAGAACTTTTTTAGCTCTTTCCCAAAATTGCAGGCGATCGCTATAACCATTTAGACCACCATTAATCAAACGGGTGACTTTTTCAAAGTTTCCTTGGTCTGCATACTCGTTAATATCCCGACTTTCCCAATACCAAGCTGCCACCGCCGCATTCGTATAAGGGTCTTGAACAGCCATTTCTGGCTTGTCTTCTAAAGGCAAATCTAATGCTTGACCACATTCACGATAATTAGCTCTGCCTGTAAGTTGAATCAGACCCCTTCCTTTATATCGTCTGCCATCTCCTGGTTGGGTGTTACCTAAATCCTCTCGTCCCTCATAATCAGCACCACTAGCTAATTCTTCTTTATAATAGAAAGAACCGCTTTCATGGGCAATTTGAGCAATAAATGCACAAGCTCTTGCTGTTGTTGCTAAATCAAAATCATGTATAACCTGATTGAGAGGAGCGACATATCGATGAATATCCTCATCAGAAGCATCGGGCATAATTGCTTTCAGATTTTCTACGGTAAAGATATCTGACTTATTAGATTCTGTAGTTTTTGCTTTATTTTCCCAGGATAGCTCCCAATGATCGGAGAAAATATACCAGGTTCCTGCATTATTATTGAGTTCAACTTGGTAGTGTCCCTGTTCTGCTGGAGAATATTTGAGAACTTCATAGGTTTTTCCTTGGGGAACAGATGTTTTTTGACTCTCAGGAAGTTGAGAAGCTTGAGCTACTGCTTTTTTGAGAACAGTTTGACTAATTGCTTTGATAGTTTCCATTTTTTATAGTCTTGATATTTTTCTGAAGGCAAAGAGACAACGGGCAACAGAGGGTAGAAACAGGAGGTAATATCATGTCCGGTTGAATACTTATTATTAAGGTAGTAGGGGAGTAGGGGAGTAGGGGAGTAGGGGAGTAGGGACCCACCCCTCGCCCCTCCCAGGAGGGGAAAATAGAAAGATTTACTGTTTAAGCACTCATGATAAGTTTTTTCATCACGCTCTTATCCAGACATGATATAAAGGAGCAAGGGAGTGGAAAGTTGGCAAAGCAATTCCATTAAAAAGCAATCTTAGGGAATTACAAATTGCTTCCCACAACTCTGTTCTGCTCACAATGACCTAGTGATATAAATCCGCTTGCAATGGAAGTGTTCTCAGAAACCAGGTTTATGGGAGACAGATGTCAGTATACTAGGGGATTTCATATAAACCCAGTTTCTCTGCGAGATTGCTTCCCTCAACTCCGTTCCGGTCGCAATGACCTAGTGAAATTTAATTAGGCATAAATATTAATGTTTTTCCACCATTGCCTGTGCCCTGCTACAGGCAAAGACAGCATAGCAGAATCTACAAATTCTGAGGTAGTCCTGTAGGTTTTCCTTTAACAGAAACAGCGACTCGACCCCATCCTGCTTCTTTTCCCTGATCGACCCAAATTTGTTTTAAAAGATCCAAACTGTAAGGATCGTAAGCTGCTTTTACCCCTACCTGGTAAGTATTGCCCGCTCCGTCTCTAATACCATAAGGATCGTGTATGAAAATTTTCTTTTTGTCTAGATCGAATCCCGTAGCTACCACCATGTGTCCGCTACCTTTATATGCCATACCCATAACTACTGGATATCCTGCTTGCAAGCACAGGATTAAATCATCAATTGAAAGCGTATAGGAAAAATAGGTATCTACTTCAAAATATTGTAAAGCACGAGTATTTGCTTGATGATCGGTAGTATCGCCATATTTATCTAGTATCTTTCCGTACATACTTTCAAATTCACGATAACCCTCTGATTTTGCTTTTTCAACAAGATCTGGTCTGAGGAAGGCTAAAAACATTGAACAAGAAGTTAGGTTGCATTGTCTGTAACCAGGTCCGTGATAGGCCGTATCGTTATCCAACTGAGAGAAATAGGGAACGTCGAGTTTTTTGAATTTTTCTTTTGTCTGTGTCATTTGAGAAATAGTATTGTATACAAAATAGTACAAAAAGCAGATGGAACAAGAAATTTCGAGAGGCAGAATACTTTTTGAGATCGAGTCTGTTTGAACATTTGTCATTGCGAGGTACATTTGTAGAACATTCCGTAGGAAATCAATCCCCTGTTTTTAGAGATTGCTTCCTTGCACTCCGTTTCAGTCGCAATAACTTTTGCATTGAGTAATTAGGGTTTGCTGATTAAACCTCAAAGTATTAACTGATATTGGTTTTAGCCTTTTTCAGTTCTGAAAAAGTACCTAGTTTTTGGCTATTGTTGTCTCAAAATGGTAAAGTTTTGACCCTGACAATGCCGAAAATTTGACCGTAGCAGATAGTTTAAACTGTTCCCTCTCTTGGTGCGCGTTCCCTTGCGACTAGCGTCGTCGCGGGGTCGCACCGCTGTTCCCTTCCTTCACTAACAGACTTTTTCAGCAAACCCTAATTATTAGAACTTGATATGATTTGATTGATGGTTGATATCATGTCCGGTAGCATCGGAGCGTGTATAAAATTAAGGTAACAATGACAGGACTTACGCAAAGGCACTATATATAAGGCTTCGCTCAGTTACGCTGCCGCTAACACACCCTACGAATAGCGTTCATGCGTAAGTCCTGAATGAAAGAAAACCTTCTGCCTCCTGCCCCCAGCATAGCTGCCTTCCTTCCACCAAAGTCTAATTATTCAACCGGGCATGATATGAGTTTTGGCTTGTTTTAGCTCAACTCAAGCATAATATTGTCCTCAAGAAACCTTGTAATTGCTTTCATTAATTAGACGTTTAAGGAAGCAAATTTCTGAATTATTTTTTTGCCTAAAATTCAGAGAAACTTTAACCTAGATGTTGTATGCTTAGGAAAAGCAAATTTTGATACAACGTTTCCCGTTGTTATGAGGTATAAAATTTTAGGTTTGAGGGAATAGGAAACAGGGAACAGAAAAGAATAAAAACAACTGTACCTCATAGCTTCGGAAACTGCTGTATCACTATCTCATATCATGTCCGGTTGAATAGTTAGACTTTGGTGGAAGGAAGGCAGCTATGCTGGGGGCAGGAGGCAGAAGGTTTTCTCAAGAGTGTCACCTTAATTTTATACACGCTCCGATGCTATCGGACATGATCTCACGAAGGACATTTCTTATCAACTGCTCTATTATAGGCAGTGGTTTTTCATTGCCTTAGCCTTCCAAGATAAAATATTCCCTCAACTCCTTTTGTAAAATCTTCCGTGCCTGAGAAATGCGCTTACAGACATTATCGTAAGAAATGTTTTGCTGTTGAGCAATCTCTTGATTAGACAGTTGCTGATAAAAATGGAGGATAAACGTTTCACGCATCCTCTCCGGTAAATTATCAATAGCACGACAAATCATAATCCTTTTCTCTTCTACTTCTATAGCAGAATCTGGCCTCTCTTGAACTGAAACCACTTCTTGCTCCTCAGCAGATGTGTACTCTTCGATATTTTCAACTCTATTCGCATCCCGAATATGTTCTCGATGAATATCTACACAGAGATTGTAAGTGAGTTTTGTCAGCCATGCCTTAAAATTATCAATTTTCGTTGGATTTTTTTGCACCTTTTCCCAAGCTTTAATCATTGCCCGACTAAGGGCATCTTCAGCATAAGTCAAGTTTCCACCCATCCACTTGACACAGCAAAAATAAAGATAATCTTGATGCTTCAGCCATTGCTGCCAAAACTCTTGCTCTGTTTTTTCAGCACAGTTTAGACCTAATGTATGAGCTGAAATTACTTTGAGATAACTTGATAGCATAATAGTCAACCTTTAAGGAAATCTATAAATTTTGGAGGCGAACCATAATTTCAATGCAGCAGCCGGCATTTGTAGGAATTGTGTTTAAATTTTAATTAGACCTCTCCGGACAAGAGGGAGTAGGGAGTAGGGAGTAGGGAGTAGGCGGAAATAATTGATGATTTATGCACGATAATTGATTTAATTTTTGATTATCGGAGAGGTCTATTGGATTATTTTTGATTTTTGGAGATGTCTAATAAGCTTTGTTGAATGAAGGTTGCAAGAGTCAAACTCTTTATACCAAGCATTAATAGTGCTTGTTACAAATGGTAGGGAATGAATATTGATTGACATCCTCCCGACGCTGCTCTCACGAGACAGCGCGGGTATAAATGCCAACATTTAGATAAAAAAGCGAAAAATGTATAGATATAGCTTTCTAAAATGAATTGGAGAAGCTTTTTTTTACTATTTCCGATGTAGATGCACCTTTTTGTAGTATTCTTTTCAGGACTTACGCATTGACAATAGATATAGGGTTTCCGTGCGTTACGCTACCGCTAACACATCCTACTGGATTGTTTCACCTAAAATAGTGCATTAGCTTTTTTCGTCACCCCATCTCCCCATCTCCCCATCCCCCCATCTCCCCATTTTCTAATGCAACATTTAATCTGCTGGTTAGTTTTCAAATTTTCACAGATATGCGATGCCCACTTATTTTGACTGTATTCACCTAAGTAACTGAGTACCTTCTGAGGTTCCAGATCCTCAAGCAACATCAACAAGGCTAAAATGTTTAAACATTAACTCTAGACCATCGACATTTTTTGCCAAAAGCATTGATAATTCTGTACTCGTTCAATGTAGTATATTTTTCCTTTTCTCCATCGGGAAGAAACCTATAA
>NZ_JAAHHG010000661.1 GCF_010692555.1 Okeania sp. SIO3B5
CCAAACAAAAAGGAGATCGACTGGCGTATCAACTATCTCTAGATCAGCTCAAAGAATTAGGAAGAAATTAGCATTTGTAGGTTGGGTTGAGGTAACGAAACCCAACATAAACAGGACTTACGCAAAGAGGCAAAGAAGTTAGGATATTGATATTTAATTAGGGTTTGTGTATGGAAAGTCTTTTGGTAGGGATAGGAGACAGGAGACAGGAGACAACCCACCCCTCGCCCCTCCCCCTCCCAACCCACCCCTAGCCCCTCCCAGGAGGGGAGTGGAAGACAGGAGAAATGTAAATTATAGAGGAGGTAGTCGTAAAAATTGTAAGAGTGATTTTTCTGCCATAATCATCCCAAAATACTAGCTTTTTTAGTGTTTTAGACCGAAACAGACGCACTTTTTTAGACCAAAAAAGGCTGAAACTAATATCTGTCAGTGCTTTGATATTTAATCAGCAAGCCCTAATTACATAGTATAGATAGATATCTCCAACAATCAAAAATCAAATCAATTATTGCACTCTTATTCATCAATTATTTCCCCTATTTAAACCGGATTTGATATAACTATTTATCGTAGAGGTTTTAAAAATATTGGAATAGGTTGATCGTCACTCAGTGTTACATGATTAACCACTCTAAGTTCAATATTTGCTTCTTCAAAAGCTTCTTTAATCATTATACCTAAGACTTTCTGAATCGTGAAATGTTTTCCTGGTTTAACTTCTGTAACTATTTCGATTAATATGTGATTTTCAGAAAATTCTTCTACTCCTTCTATTATTGTTGGTTCAATTATGTCTTCCTGATAATCCTCTAGCAACTTCTTTCCAACTTTTTCTATAATTTCAGAGACTTGACTAATCTTAACTTGATAAGGAATTTTTAGCATCACCACTGCACTACTATAGCTGGAGTGATTAACTATATCCTTAACATCACGATTATGGATAATATAATTTTTATCTCCACCATTAATGCGAGTTGTTCTTAATTCTATTCCGGTGACAAAACCACTTACACCATTTATCTCTACAAAATCTCCTACTAAATAGTAACTTTCAAACAAAATAAAGAAACCTGCAACTATATCTTCAACCAAACTTTGTGCTCCCATTCCAATTGTTAAACCTAAAATACCTACACCTGCTAAAATAGGAGTCGGGTCAATTTTAATAGTATAAAGAATTGCTATGCCTGTACCAAAGTAAATCAGGTATTTAATACAACTTTGAAATAGGGGTAAAAATGTCTGTCGTCTCTGTTTAGATATATCATCTGTATCACCTTCACGCAGTAGAACTTCTTCTAGTAACAGTTGACCAATTTCTTGAACAACACGACTCATAAATATAATCCCAATTATTTGCAAAAATAAAGGACCATAAGGAGCTAAACCAGCAATAAAATCAACTTTTTGAATTGATAAAGTAGCTGTAGTAATATAGATTGTATATTCAAGACATCGTTTGGCAAGAGGAATTAATTTACTTAGGCGATCGTAAAGCCGCAAAATATTTCTTTGATCGGAATATTTTTTGCTAAGACCATCCAAAGTATCAATAACTGTTGTATTAGCTTTAGTAAAGAGTAACCCAACAATAATAATCATATAAACCTGCAAACTTATATACAAATATTTGATAATTACTGCTGGAAATACCATGATTTGAGCTGATATAGTCAGATATAACAGCCAAATCATATTATTAAAGTTGCTCTTGAAAAATTCAAATAAATTTTCAATACTGGCATCATTTGCAGTAATTTTATCAACATTTTTTGCCCATTCTTTTGACCAGGTTATAAATTTATTTATATATGGAATACTCCATTTAGTTAAAATTAGTATGCCCAAGATTTTGAGTATTCTAATTCCTATAGCTAGTAAGTAATCAAAGGAAATATTTTTAATCAAGGAAGTTTGATATTCGATTAGATTTTTTCCTTGATAAATAAGCCAGCCATTAAATCCGGTAATTAATAAACATAATAGTAAGCAACTTATAGTTAATAATATCTGAATATTTCGGTAGATAACTTCAACATCTTTTTTCTTTTTTTTAATTGATGATACTTTTATTAATTGTTTATATGCTCTGTTGATAAAAAATTTAATTACTACAAAGAGAGATATTAGAAATACGATTTCAACTCCCATTGCAATGATGCTGTTAATGTCAATTTCAATGAGGTTGTTAATATTAATTTTAGGAATCATAATTGTTTTCCTGGAATAGATTGTACAGTAATTAGAAAGTTGAAAGTATAGCGCTGTGCGCAGGCATAATATTCAATTCCATAACGGTTTTAACCAGAGGTAATTATCAATTATCCATTATCAATTATCCATTATCAATTATCCATTAATGAACTGCCTTCTTCAATGTAAATAATCTACAACAGCTTGAGCGATAGCTTCACTACCATACTTATCTAATTTTTCAGATTTACGAGGTGATTCTAGAGGTTGTCTGAGAAATTCCCAATCACTTTCAAAAAATTCTGTTTGTGGTAATATTTGATGATAACTATAATCTTGAATACCTTCTAATAATAATTTTGATTCAGCAAAACCTTCTCTGACTAAGGATACAACAGGTATCTCTAATCTTAAAGCTTCAGCAAATGTACTATATCCTGGTTTGGAAATAATTCTGCCACATATTGGCATAAAATCTACAGGTCGAATATTTAATAATTCAGTGTCATTTTGATTTGATATATTTCTGACATTGATGAGGTTGGGAAATTCTGGAGCATTACTATCAAAAGTAATAAATTGCCAGTCAGGAAAACGAGATATATTTTGATAGGGAATTTGTGCTAAACCTAAACCACCAAAAGTCAGTAAAACAGTTTTTTCTTGTTCTGTACAAATGCCAAACTTTGCTTTAATTTCTTCAGGTTGATAATGTGGAGTCCCTCCAGTTAATCCCACATCAACAATATTAGGAAAAGCATCCATAGATTCATGGAGTGGGAGGCGAAATAAACGGTCGCACTGCCCAAAACATTCCCCTATCCAATCAGCAATTTCCACAAATTCATCACCCCAGGGACGATAAATAAAATCCCAACCAAAATTACTCAACATCCACCCTGGAATATCAGCAGCTTTAGCAATTTTAGAAGCAAGTGGCGGAATATCTGCTAATAATAAATCTACTCGATTTTGCTTAATAAAATCAACTTCTCCAGCAATAATTGACCGTTCTTGACTCCGAATTTCTACCAATTTTTCTAGGGTAGCTTGTTTATCCATTGTGATACTATCTGATTGAATAACTCCCACATCAAAGGCACGAGGACGATGAATAAAATCACCAGAAATATAAGATTCTAATAACCAACGGGGAGCAGTTGTTACCATAATTAATAAAACATCGGGGCACATTTTTTGCACTAGATTGGCAACTGATGATATGCGTACAGCATGACCAAATCCATGATTAGTAATAGCAATATATAAAGTAGGTCGAGGCATGATATTTTGTCAATTAAAGATTAATTCTATCCTATAACAAATTTTTATAGCAGTCATTAGTAATATGCTCATCAAAATTAAAATACTTTATTATAATTAGAATGCTATTAAACTAAAATATTACCAGTTATGTTAGAATGTCTAAAAAAGCTAATTTTTTTGTAATATCAGTTTTGAGTAATGGGCTGTTTTTGAAGAATTTAGAATTAAGAATTTAGAATTTAGAATTACCTCTTCTGATAAATTAATCCGTTGAATAGTTACACTTTGGAGGAGGGAAGGCAGCTATGCTGCTATGCTGGAGGCAGAAGGCAGAAGGGAAAGAAAAGTTCAAAGGGAAAAGGTTTTTTTATAACTGAGTTATCCGGACATGATATTAGACATCTCCAGAAAAGAGGGAGTAGGGAGTAGGGAACCCACCCCTAACTCCGACCGTGGAGGGGAATAATTGATAATTTCTTTGGGATAATTGATTTTATTTTTTATTATTAGACATCTCCAAAAATAAAAAATACAATCAATTCTTATCCATAAATTATCAATTGTTCTTCCCTGTTCCCTGTTCCCTGTTCCCTGTTCCCTCTTTTCTGGAGATGTCTATTACATACTTCACAGTCATAAAGATAAAAATACTACTTTTAAAATGTTGCCTAATCATCCAGAAAAAATAATTTTTGACCAAGCAAATAGCCAAGATTTAGATAGTAAAACTACCACACAACTGATAGATTTATCTTGCCTAGATATGCAAAACCCAGCAATCATTAAAAGAATTGAAATAGATACTGATGGTGAAGTATTAGTCAAACGTCTTAAAGCTATGGGAGTTGTGCCAGAAAAACAAATAATGGTATTACGAAAAAGTTGCTTTGGCGGACCACTTCATATCAGAGTAGGTATCAGTACAGAATTAGCAATTAGGAGGGAAGAAGCAAAAACAATTTTTGTTCAACCGCTAATTTTGTGAACTCCAGCAGAAGGCAGAAGGCAGAAGGCAGGAAGTACAAATATTATTAAATGTTCCCAGTGCGGGCATCTTGCCTGCTATAGCGCTGCGCCCAGGCAACAGGCAATAGGCAATAGGCAATAGGGGGGATAAAAAGCTGATAATATAAAACTTTTAGCTATTGGACAGTTCCTGAAATTTGTAAATATGCCAGCGCACATTGGTATATATAGGGCTTGCTGAAAAAGTCTTTTTTAAGGAGTAGGGGACCCACCCCTCGCCCCTCCCCCTCCCAGGAGGGGAAAAGGGGAGTAGGGGAGTAGGGGAGAATTTTTTTGCCCAACTATGCGCTAAAAATGCGCTCCTTTTTGACCATGAAGAGCTGAAAACCATGTACTTTTTCAATACCTAAAAATGCTAAAACCTTTATCT
>NZ_JAAHHG010000662.1 GCF_010692555.1 Okeania sp. SIO3B5
ATCATGTCCGGTTGAATAATTAGACAATGGTTGTCCGAAGGCAGGAGGCAGGAGGCAGGAGGCAGAAGGTTTTCTCAAGAGTGTCACCTTAATTTTATACACGCTCCGATGCTACCGGACATGATATCAGGAGATCCCCCCTAACCCCCCTTTTCAAGGGGGGAACTGGAAGTCCCCCTTTTTAAGCTATGCTTTATAAACATCTTTCTTAACATAAAACTTGACAAAATATACAAATTATGTTTAAGACTTTAAAAGCCTTTTTCTAGAGAGAAAATGTATTTAAAAGTACATTTATTTGAACAAATTAAGTAATTTCACTTAGATATCATGACTATTTCTCCCTTCTCCCCTGCTCCCCTTCTCCCCTTCTCCCCTTCTCTCCGTGTCCCCGTGTCTCCGCGTCTCCGTGTCCTCGTGTCTGAGGAGTTCCTTATAAGGGATAGCTTTTTAAGGGGGATGCGCGGGGGATCATTGATGTACTGCACGCCTTATGAAAACTATTGTATTAAGGAGGAACAAGTTTTTTGATCACGCTATTATCCGGATATGATATAACCAGTCGCAAAATCCTAAAAGCCTTACCAATCAGTATTTTTGACTTTTGACTTTTGGATTCCGCGTAGCGGCACTATCGAAATAACTCCACGCCATCTCTCCCATCAATATCTTGCACATAAACTTTGACTTTCTCTTCTCTAGAAGTGGGTAGCTTCTTACCTGTAAAATCTGGATGTATTGGTAGTTCCCGATGACCTCTATCAACCAACACAACTAATCTAATTGCTTCTGGGCGACCATATTCAAGAACTGCATTCAAAGCAGCTCGCACTGTTCGACCTTTATATATCACATCGTCTACTAAAACCACAATCTTACCAGTAATATCACCAGGAATTTCAGTTCTAGCTGGTGTTCGCATTCCTGTTATATTCAAGTCATCTCGATAAAAAGTAATATCCAATGCTCCCACAGGTATTTTGACTTGTTCTAGCAATTCAATTTGATTTGCTAATATTTTTGCTAGCGGTACTCCTCTAGTATAAATGCCTAACAACACCAGTTGAGACAAATCTCCCGCATTTTCAATTACTTGGGAAGCAAGACGAGTAACAGTACGCCGTAACTCCTGTGCTGATAAAATTTCTACAGTATTGCTCATGTATTATATCATGTCCGGTTGAATAATTAGACTTTGGTGGAAGGAAGGCAGGAGGCAGGAGGCAGGAGGCAGGAGGTTTTCTCCTATTGTCACCTTAATTTTATACACAAACGATGCTACCGGACATGATATTACACCACTTTAACGAAGTCAGAAGTCAGAAGTCAGAAGTCAGAAGTTGTTTTTGTAATGGTGGTTTACAGCAGTTTTCATTATTAATAAGTAGACTACAAAATTCTTTTGGGGCACGGCAGGTAGGGACGTTGCATGCAACGTCCCTACGCAGCAGAAAAATGCTTTGGCCACTGTACTCTATCTATTTGAAAACCGCTATAAGCTCCCCTCCAAAAACATTTCGCCAATCAAGGCGGGGTATTAGATCCAATTATTTTGATAAATAATATCATGTCCCCTGGGGCGCGTTTGTGTAAAACCAAGGGT
Source organism: Okeania sp. SIO3B5 (assembly GCF_010692555.1). Classification (GTDB taxonomy): domain Bacteria; phylum Cyanobacteriota; class Cyanobacteriia; order Cyanobacteriales; family Microcoleaceae; genus Okeania. Next base: position 1,604 of record NZ_JAAHHG010000662.1, read on the forward strand.
GAATATCTACAGAAAATTTACTTTTTTTCATACTTTTAAGCCTTCTTCCCTCTTCCCTCTTCCCTCTTCCCTCTTCCTTCTTCCTTACCTTCACTATACAATACCGATGCTACCGGACATGATATAACAAATAAAAAATAATCCTAACCAAATTAGAAAGCAATATCGAGTTAACTGCAATGCTCGATCAATAATTTCTGCTGTAATTGGATAGATGGGGTCTCCTAATAGTGGTTTATGTTTAACCACTCCCTGATAAAAGTTTGTGCCACCTACCTGCACTCCCAAGGTTGCAGCATAGGCACATTCACTCCAACCAGCATTAGGACTAGGATCTTTCACCGCATCCCTTTGACATATTCTCCAAACATATAACGGTTTACCAGAGAGCAAAGCTATAGTCAGCACATTTAAGCGACAGGGTAGCCAAGTTAAAACGTCCTCTAGTTTAGCACTAAACCATCCTATATCCTTATAGGGTGCTTCTTTGTACCCAATCATCGAATCTAATGTACTAGCAGCTTTGTAGGCAAATGCCAAAGGTACGCTACCTAAATCTGGTATTATGGCTCCTACTAAAGCATAAAATAAAGGTGCAATTACTCCATCTGTGGCATTTTCTGTTACTGTTTCAAAAATTGCTCGAAATATTTCCGGTCTTGATAAATTTTCTGTATCTCTACCTACATACATACTTAATTTTTGACGTGCTTGAATTAAATTGTCACTTCTTACCAGTTGAAGTACTTCTTTAGCTGCCATACTTAAACTTTTTCCCGCAAAACAGCTAGCTAATAAAATACTCTCTATTATTACTGTTAATAAAGGAAATTGGACAAAGTTTATTCGTAAAGCTTGAATAATTAACCAACTGATAATTCCACTACCCAAAACAAGAGCGATCGCTAGTAGTATACCTGCCACTCTAAGTATAAATACGCCAGAGTTATCTTGATGAGGTTTAGTGAGTTTAAATATTTGTTTAGTGTAATGAGTAATTATCCAGCCTAGGATTTTTACAGGATGTGGCCAACTCCAAGGATCGCCAATCAAATAATCTAGGCAAGCAGCTATGAAAAGAATAATTAAAGTATAGTTGGCATTCACAGGAATTCAATAGTTATAAATTTGTTTTAATAAGTAATCATTGTGAATCATATAATACTGATTAAGTCTTACAACTTGACAGTCAAGCTATCAACAATTAAACAACAAAACTCGTTTCTTCTCCTACTACAGCTTGCCAACTACGGACATCATAGTATAAGTCTTCTAGGGAAATATTGTAAAGTGCTTCAGAAAGTTTTTTATCTAATCTATGCCAGATAGAATAAGTAACCCAGTCTTCTGCCTGCTTATTATCAGGAACATATCTAGGTAAGGGTTTTATTGTTTCACCAACAGATTCTAGTATTTGTCCTAGAGATATTTGAGCTGGTAATTTAGCTAATTGATATCCTCCTTGAGCACCACGAACTGATTTGACTAAACCAGTACGACGCATCTCTATTAATAGCTTTTCAAGATAGGCGATAGGTATGTCTTGACGTAGTGCAATTTCTTTGACAGATATGGGAGTATTACTTTGTTGTAAACTCAAATCTAAAAGTGCCTTAACACTGTAATGTCCACGAGTAGTTAACTTCATTGTCTTGTATTTAATTTAAAGGGACTTCAGGAATTTATAGCTATAAGTATATCAATAGGCCCTTCAACTAAATAGGTGAATAGTTGATAGTTGATAGCATAATGCTTAATATTACATACTATAGATATGATTGGTGGCTATAATCAATAGCTCTTCTCAAAATATTGTGTGAAAAATTCGATCGAATATGTGAAATATTTAGATAATTAGTGTAATATAGTTTTACGAGCAAATATTTGTTTATCGTTTCTTGGAATTTAAACAAACCAAGATAAAAAATGATAACTGTAGTAAAATGTTAGGACGAAAAACATGGCTAAAAAGAAAAATATTGAACCCTTATCTGGGGAAGATTTACTGAAAAAAGTAAAAGACTTAGGTAATCAAAGTAAGGAAAAGAAGGCGAGAGAATGTGGCTACTACACTGTTACTAAAAATGGTGTTGAACGAGTTAACATGATGAAGTTTTTGAATGCTTTGATTGATGCTGAGGGTATCCAATTAGATAGTAAACAGAATGGTAATGGCCGTGGAGGACGCTCTGCTAGCTATCGAATTAGTGTACAATCCAACGGTAATTTACTAATTGGTGCGGCTTACACTAAAATAATGGAATTAAAGCCAGGAGATGAGTTTGAAATTTCTTTGGGACGTAAACACATTCACCTGCGTCAAGTAGAAGCAGGTGAAGTTGTGGAAGAAGATGAGGAAGAAGAAGTATCAGCAGTAGCATCTTAAAATTAAGGCTACATACCTACTTAAAATATTCTCTGTTTCAGTGATTATCTTCACTTCAAGCATCAGAACTATAGCTATTGATGCTTGTTGCACCAATAGCTGTACCATCACTTTTTTGTCAATACTGGTCGTCAATATGTCAATACTAATTTAAAAAGATTGCGTTATAGCAGAAGGAAGAAGGAAAAAGGAAAAATATTGCGTTGTCTGAGTTTTAAGCTTTCGATCTGTCGGCACCTTTTCCTTCGACGGCTATCTATAAATAGGGTTTGCGTATGGAAAGTCTTTTTGCTCTTTGTAGGCAGCTTTGCTGTAGGCAGTAGGAGCGGACGTAGAAGAAATGGGAATTACAGAGTCAGTGGCCTAAACAATAGTCAGAGCGATTTTTCGGCTGCGTGCAGGGCGTGAAAATCCTCACTTTTTTAACCACAGCAACTGAAAAGCTCATACTTTTAATAGACATAATTTGCCTAAAACCAATATCTGTCAATGCGCGCGATATTTAATCAGCAAGCCCTAAATAGACATCTCCTCCATACATAGGGAGTAGGGAGTAGAGGTAAATAATTGATAATTTCTTTGGAATAATTGATTTTATTTTTTATTATTGGAGATGTCTAATATATTGGTTTAATAATAATTGCGTTCACTATGAGGAGGCAAATATTTTTTGGTGCAATCTTTTTTTATCTTCTTTTTTGACCACGATGTCTGCAGGGAGTTAAGATAAAATCCGGTAGCATCGGTGTAATGACATGGGGAGTGTGGGGACCCACCCCTAATATCATGTCCGGTAGCATCGGAGCGTGTATAAAATAAAGGTGACACTCTTGAGAAAACCTTCTGCCTCCTGCCTCCTGCCTCCTGCC
>NZ_JAAHHG010000663.1 GCF_010692555.1 Okeania sp. SIO3B5
AAAAGCACATTTATCTGTGAAATTTTAAGTATTTTTACTTAGATGCTATGATTTTTTCTCCGTGTCTCCCCCTCTCCGTGTCTCCCCGTCCGCACAAGGGTTTCAGGAGTTATGGGTAAGGGATAGCTGGGAGGGGGAGGGGCGAGGGGTGGGTTGTCTCCTACCTTCACCCATAAGATTTTTTCAGCAAACCCTAATTGATTTTTAACCCACATTCCGCACGTCAATTTGTAGTATTAAAACGTAGTATATAATTCTATTCTTGGTAAATATTTATCTCAACGTTGGTTGAAGACCCGCGCTCTCCCGAAGGGGAGCGGAGAGATGGGAAAACCAATCAATAAGAGCGGTTCTTACAATAGTGTGCTATCCTAAATAGGATAAGGCTGCTGGGCTAGCAGTGTCAGTCTGTGGAGCGACCGTAAAACCGAAAAGAGGTTCGGCCTCGGAGGCAGGTGCTATGTTAGCGCAGCTCCTCTGTCAAGAGGAAGCAGAAAGTCCCTATCAGTGATGTTAGGGAATCCCGCGCTGTCTCGTAGAGCAGCGTCGGGAGGATGTCAAGCTATATAAATTACTTCTCAAAAGTCAAATTTTCAGTTAAATATTAAGTATAAATACTTGCTAAATTCTTGACTCCTATTGACCACTATAATTTTCTTCTTACTTCTTACCGAAAAGCGACGTTGAAAGCCCCCGTGTTTTAACCTATCCCTTATAAGGAACTCCTGAAAACCTTGTAGTAAGCAGGGGAGCAGGGAACCCACCCCTCGCCCCTCCCAGGAGGGGAAAAAGGAGAAAGGAGAAAGAATCATAGTAGATAGGAAAAACTACTTAAGTTATCAAAAAAAATGTACTTTTTAATACACCTTTTCTCTGACAAAAACCTTTTAAAGACTTGAACATAACTTGTCTATAATGTCTACGTTTTATGTTAAGAAAGATGTTTATAAAGCATAGGTTTTAACCGGGGGATGAAAACAAGCGAGTCGTTTAGACTAGACAACTTTAGTTGTCCTATGCTATTATCTTAAATATACAAATGTTTAGACAAAAGTAAGCAGAAGGCTAGGGTTAAACTTAAGCCTACTGTGTAGGGGCACTTTGACTTGCCCCCAAAGAGTGTATCTTTGGTCAGCTAAGAAAAAACGAAGCAACAAGGATTTATCGGTGTTGCGCAGTATCAACTTAGAATCTCCTCGGCAAGAGCTGCGGGGAGTAGTCAATAAATAAACCGTGATGTGGCAGTTGCAAAAGTGATTTGTGATCGAGGTGTTACTGTGGCCTTTGCAGATCGTGGTTCAACAAATTGACCCTCGTTGGCATACTTTCGGGGGTTGTTTTCAATCTAGATTAAGTGCCACTCAAGCAGTAAACCTAAATCGTGAGGTTTGGGAATCTCTCGTTATATAATTGAGTGATTTAACGAGGGAGGATGTCAAGGTTGAGCATAAAGATTAGTATAAACGATTAGCTATTTGCTAAATATGAGTAATAGAGATGGTTTTGCAAGTGGTTTGATTGCAGGAGCGGCAGTTGGCGGCTTAGTAGGTGGGCTATTGGGAATTTTAGTAGGAGCAAGAGTGTCTAATGATGCAGATGAAGCAGAAAATTTATTAGAGACTCAAGATACTGAAAAACAAAAAGTTATAAAAGAATCAGAAAGTATAGAAGAGACTCGTCAAAGTTTGGAAGGTAAAATAGCACAGTTGAATCAAGCAATTGATGAAGTGCGCCAACAAATAAATGGTGTTAATAGCAGCTTGGCAAATACTGGGCGATCGCTCTCTGAAGAATCCTCAAATTATTAATAATAAATCTGTTTCATAAAAAAATAGATTTTAGAGATGGCTCAGAATCAAAAGATTAACAATACTAAAGCTGTGCTAAACTAGATTTTAGTATCTATCAAAAATGGAGCTATTCATATCCCGGTAAATCGGAAATTATACCGGGATATGAGCCGCGACCAAACAAACAATAAGCACCCAATCATCGAGGTGTCACTGTGGCCTTTGCAGATCTTAGAATAAATTGACTGTGTAGGCGTACTGTCAGGGGCTGGTAACAGTCTAGATAAGTGCCACTTAAGCAGTAAACCTAAATCGTGAGGTTTGGGTATCTCCCATTATAATCTTCTATTTAACGGGAGAGGATGTCAATAATTTGTAGTTTCAAAATAAAAACACTTATGAATGCCTCTATAGAACTGTTAGCAAAAACTTTAGGAACATTTGTACAAATATATTTAATTTTAATGTTCATTAGGATCTTATTAAGTTGGTTCCCTAATATTAACTGGTATGATCCACCATTCTCTGTATTGAGTCAGTTGACAGATCCTTATCTAAATATATTCCGTTCTATTATCCCACCCTTGGGAGGTATAGACTTTTCTCCCATAATCGCGATATTTGCTCTACAGTTTGTAGCTCAAATTTTGACAGGATTACTAAATGGCTTGGCTTATTAGTATAATAAAAGTTATACATAAATATAGTCATATATAGTCAAGTGATGTCAAATATCTTCGTTGATTTGTACAAAAGAGCTACTAAATATTTGGCAACATTTAATCACTCTTGACCATCTGTATTAATGGTATAATGAAATTGGTACTTGAGTTTTAGGCTAAACAATACGGTTCTCTAAACATAATGAGAAAAGTAGTCCCAAATGTCTTTGACTATGGGATAGAGGGTGTTGTAGTGCCTCCTCCGGAGGAGCTGCGCTAACACCCAGTAAGGGTAACTCCTGCAAAATAAGGATTAGTAATATTTGACTATATTTTTATGAACTATCTATCAAATAGTTTTCTCTAATTTAAAAAATTTTGGGGCAGATTGAAATAAAGATATTAATTCTTAAAACTCAACCTGCCTTCAAGAATTAAAAGCCATCAAATTCTTCTATAGTTTGCCACCGAACTTTATGAGAAAATCCAGATGATTTAAACTGTTTTAGTCTCAATGGAGTAGGTAGGTTTGATGGTACAGAAACTCTAATTTCAAAATCAGTTACACCCGGGGGGACTTTTTCAATTGACCCAAGTCTTGTACGATTTTGCATAACATTATTATTATCAGCGTCATAAATACGTCCATATACATCAGCATCATACAAAATTTTATCGGTAGTATTTTTGGCTTTACCAGCGATAATAAAACAGTTAGCTGCCATACTAGAACCACTGGAAATCATTCCTTTTTCTAAGTTAGAAGGACATTGATGGTATTCTAGATCGTATAGCTGAACTGGAATTGCTGCCCAAGCAGGGCTAGTCCAGAGACAAGCTACTATGGCAACAAAGACAGATATAATAATATTGGCAAAAAATGGCGCTCTCATATAATAAAAATCTAGATTGAGAATTATAAATAACTCTAGCTTATTTTCTTGAAAGGTTATCAAAAAAAATTGAGTCTAGTGAAGTTAAGCAGCTAAAGTCACCCTTGAATATATTGGTTATATATCGTCTGTCTTAATAGTTTGCATTAGCTTGACTACTCCCCGCAGCTGTTGCCAAGGGGATTTTAAGCAGATACTACGCAACAGGATAAATCCGTGTTGCTTCGTCTGTTCTTAGCTGAAATACACTCTCTGGGGGCAAGTCAAAGTGCCCCTACACAGTCGGCTTAAGTTTAAACTTAGCTTTCTGCTTACTTTTGTGATGATATTTGCAGCCCCATTACAGTCTGCATTAATCAACCAATTATTGCCTGTTCTATACAAACCACGCTTTATTCTTTTTCCTGTTTCGCTGCGCGACATGAAAAGCGTTTGCGTAGCATTCCGTAGGAAAGCTTGTCTGAAGGACTTAGGTTTCCAATCATTGGGTTTCTCGCCATCAATAGGCAGATCGTCACCATCTAAAAATGAAGCTATACTTGTATAACTTTCTTCAGAAAATTTTCCTTTTATTCAATCCTCTTCCTTTTAGGGAGAGGTAATTATCAATTACCCATTATCAATTATTGAATGCTTTCTGCCAGTCAGGTCTCAAATTTTTTGCCCCTCGTAAATAGGTATGAACAATTTTTTTTGCCTGGGTTTCTGGCATATTCACATGGATCAACAATCTGATACAACGTTCTAAACTACCTTCAACGTGCATTTGCTGCACATCTAACAAAGGTACATTATTCCAGTTTGGACGTTGGCGGGCGATCGCAGCAGGAAAAATAGCATCTAAGTCACGAGTTACAGAGAAAGTTGTACTAATAATTTGGAGTGGATCGATTTGATTATGGTCTTCTAGTTCATCTAATAGTTCCGTTACTGCCTCTTGAATAGCTTCTTTTGAGTTTTCTGAGACAGTAGTTGCCCCACGAATTGCTTGAACTCGCCACACCACGCCAAAATCCTCCCAATCAACAACTTTATTATTTCAAATTAAGGTCGATACAGCCACAAAGGTAAACCATTGGTAGAGACTTCAAATTCTACCCAATTTTGAGCTGCCGATAGTTTTGATGATACCTGATTATTGCCCAAAACTCGATTTACTAAAGATTTTGGTTTTTCAAGGGTACAACTCTCAGTCTTCTCTGGGTCTAATTTTATCAGTTCACAAAGCCATTTACGGGCATCTTCTTCAGTACCTAAACGGTCAACCACACCTAATTCTAGTGCTTGTTCCCCTGTAAAAATTCGGCCATCTGCAAAACTTCTGACAGTTTCTACAGCTAAATTTCGCGCCTCAGCCACTATTTCCGATAATAATATTGAACATCGCTGACCCTGCCGTCTTTTTGATAGCTGATGAATTCGGAGAAAAACAAAGAATCTCCCTGAGGATAATACTTTGACAAGGATTGTAAATACCTATTTTCTTTCAGT
>NZ_JAAHHG010000664.1 GCF_010692555.1 Okeania sp. SIO3B5
TCAGCAATTCTGCAATTTCCTACGGAATGCTTCGCAAACAGAATTCAGGAGAAGAAAGATAAGACAAGATGAGCGTAGTTATGACAATTGGATAATTTTTTTATGTCCAATTAAGCGGATTTGATATCAAAAGTCCGTTTTTCAAATTTTTATCTAATATCATGTCCGGTAGCATCGGAGCGTGTATAAAATCAAGGTGACACTCTTGAGAAAACCTTCTGCCTCCCCCCCTTTCAAAGGGGGGTAGGGGGGATGCCTCCTGCCTTCGGACAACCATTGTCTAATTATTCAACCGGACATGATATAACCCTTCAGCATAGCTGCCCTCTGCCTTCTCCCCTCTGCCTTCTGCCTTCCTTATTTAGTATAATATAGAATCCGGTTATATAGTATATGTATATGACTAGGAATGAGATGGAATCCGGATAAGTAGTTGATGAAAAACTTTATACCTTCTCACCTTATTCTTTCCCTTCTGCCTTCTGCCTTCTGCCTTCTGCCTTCCTTTTATAGAATCCGGTTATATAGTATATGTATATGACTAGGAATGAGATGGAATCCGGGTAAGTAGTTGATGAAAAACTTTATACCTTCTCACCTTATTCTTTCCCTTCTGCCTTCTGCCTTCTGCCTTCTGCCTTCCTTTTATAGAATCCGGTTATATAGTATATGTATATGACTAGGAATGAGATGGAATCCGGATAAGTAGTTGATGAAAAACTTTATACCTTCTCACCTTATTCTTTCCCTTCTGCCTTCTGTATTCTGCCTTCTGCCTTCCTTTTATAGATACGATAAGTATTTAACCGGATTCTATATAATAGACATCTCCAAAAATAAAAAATAAAATCAATTCTTATCCATAAATTATCAATTATTCCCCTCCTGGGAGGGGCGAGGGGTGGGTTCCCTGTTCCCAGCTCCGGTGTTCCCTCTTTTCTGGAGATGTCTAATATATCATTACCAAAAACCTCAACTAACCACCGCTAAAGCAGTTATTGATTAAATTGGATACTCATGACAAAAGCAATTTCTCCGAAGGTTACCCAGTCAAAATCTCCAAGTTATTTGGCAAGAATACAAGAACAACTCTTTAAAAAGAAGCGTTCCGTTGTAGTTCGCCTCAACTTTATCTTCTTCTTAATATTTATGGTGATTAGTGGCGTTTCTATTGGCGTTCTATTTTTTAGTTACCAAGTTAAAAAATCCACCGAAAAAGTACTAGAAATAGAAGTTCCCAAAGCAGTCGGGACAATTAGTATGCTTGAAGAGTTAGGTACTATGAGTGGTAATTTATTAGAGTACGTTCTTGGCGAGGAAGAAGAAGAACAGGAATACTTCAAAAACTATAATGAGTTACTAGAGTTTCGAGATAATATTTCTATCAAAATTCGCAACACTCGCCAGCGAGACTGGGAGCGGTTAGACAGACTAATTGAAGATTTTCGGAAAGAATCAGAAGAAAAAGTGTTTAGGGGGTACGATCCCAGTGCTGATCGCAAAGCCAGTCAGCGCATCAGTACTCTACTGAGAAATGTAGGCATACCCATGGAAAAGCTTTTGCAAGATCTTAAAGAGGACGAACTGGCTGATGCTGGCAAATCTAAAAGTTTCGAGGAGGTGCTGCGCGATGATCTTCCAGGAGTCCGTTACTATCTGGAACTGTCCGAACTCGCTGGTAATATGCTTGCTGCATTGAACCGCTTCATCCTTAACGATCCGGATGCCAAACGGGAGTTTTTTGAGTATGCTCTGAATTTTGAAATTACCTTTGAAAATCTCCGTGCCCTGGAGCAAAAAAAACAGGAAACAATTAAACTCAAAGAGATCGAAAGGCTCTTTAACGAGCTGAAAGCAGAAGGAGAAAGTATTCTCAAAACCTACCAAGGGAATAATCGCGAAGAGGCCCTCCAAACCATTGAAAACTTGGAACGTCGCAACTACCAAGAAGCCGAAGAATTGTTAGAAAGTCTCTCGAAAACTGCTCGGAGACAAGTTGAGAAAAGTAAAGACTCCCTCAACCAGTTGGTGACATTCCTAAATATCATGACCGTGTTTACGATCACCTCCGGTGTTACTTTGGTGTTGCTTTTGATTTTCTATGTTCGCACTTCAATTCTTCAACCCTTACAGAAGATCACTTTAGTGGTGGAATATCTTCGCTCGCGTAAGGGAGAATGCGAGATCGAGCAAGGTCGCTACGACTTGGAATTTGATGGTATCTTAAGTAGCCTGAACCTCTTTAAATATGAATTGATCGAACTAGATCGACTGCGAGAAACAGAACAGGCACGAGCCATGCAGCTAGAAGATGCACGGGAGTTAGCCGAATCTGCCAACGCGGCAAAAAGCAATTTTTTGGCAGTAATGAGCCACGAAATTAGAACCCCGATGAATGCGATTTTGGGTTTGAGTCACTTGGCATTGCAGACAAACTTAGACACCCAACAGGTTGACTATATCCATAAAATCGAAAGCTCCGGTAAATCTCTACTGCGCCTGATTAACGATATTCTTGATTTTTCAAAAATTGAAGCCGGGAAATTAGCACTAGAAAAAATCGATTTTGAGCTGGACGCGGTTCTGCAAAATGTATCCAATCTAGTCAGCTTACACGCAGAAGAAAAAGATCTCGAATTCTTGATCGATATCGATCCAGAGGTCCCAAATTTTCTAAGGGGCGATCCACTGCGATTAGAACAACTACTTTTAAACCTAATCAGTAATGCTGTCAAATTTACGGAAGTTGGTCAGGTAATTGTTCGGCTTGTTTTGCGAGAACAGCGAGACAATAGTGTTACGGTACAGTTTTCCGTTAGGGACACGGGGATAGGACTCACTCAAGACCAGTGCAAGCGACTATTCCGCAGCTTCAGTCAAGCAGATGACTCGACTACGCGCAAATATGGTGGAACCGGTTTGGGTTTAGCTATTTGTAAACGCTTAGTCAACTTAATGGGCGGTGATATTTGGGTGGAAAGCCAACTCGATCAAGGCAGCAACTTTCAATTCTTTGCTGTGTTTGAAACAGCATCAACTCCCTCGGCATATCTCATCCCACCCGCAGCACTAAAACATATAAAAGCCTTGATCGTCGATCATAGCCGGGCAGCGCGCAACATTCTCAAGGAGCTTTTGCAATCATTTTCTCTACAGGTTGACACCGTTGCTTCTGCAGAAGAAGCACTAGAAGTCCTGCAAGGGACAAAGAACCCCTATCAATTGGTGGTAACGGACTGGCAGATGTCCAACGGGATAGATGGCATTGAGTTAATTCAACGCATCCGTGCTGCTCCCCTGCCCCACCAGCCTCGAATTATGCTCATTACCGGCTACGGGCAAATGGATGTCAAACAGTGTGCCAAAGAAGCGGGTGCTGAGAGTTGCTTATCAAAGCCTGTCAATCGTTCGACTATCTACGATACCCTTGTGAAGATATTCTGCCCTGATGTTGTTGCGGAATCAGGGGAAAATAGTGTTGACGATCGCTCAGTGGCTGTGTATTATCCTGATCTTTCGGGCTATAAGCTATTGCTGGTGGAGGATAACGAAATTAACCAGCAGATAGCCCGAGAACTATTGGTAGGAGCCGGTGCAAGTATTGATACTGCGAATAACGGCCTGGAGGCATTGGCAGCGGTGCAAAACAATCATTACAACGCAGTGTTGATGGATATTCAAATGCCGGAAATGGATGGTATTGAAGCCACACAACGCATCCGAGCTTTGGGTCAATCTGATTGCCCCGATAGTCAGCGTTTCACTAATTTGATCATCATTGCCATGACAGCCCATGCCATGATTGGCGATCGCGACTTGAGTCTGCAAGCAGGCATGAACGATCATATCACAAAACCTATCGATCCTCATCATGTTTTCCGAACCCTGCACCGTTGGCTAAAACTCCAGAATGGAGAGAATTATGGCAATACGACGGCACAGCTTACCGAGTCTGATGAAATCTTGTCCTGTCCTTTGACACTTGCTGCTGAGGAATCACTTGTTTTGGTGGGGATAGATGTCGAAGAAGGCGTTCATCGTATTGGGGGAAATCTCAATGCCTACCGCCAGATTTTGTGGCAGTTTTGCGAACATAACCAAAATACCCTAGCAAATATCCAAGCTACAATCGCAACGACAGACTACACCACTGCTCGGAATCAAGTCCATAGTATCAAGGGCATCGCTGGCAATATCGGAGCAAAAGATTTGTTTGCGGCTGCTTCTGCTCTAGAGAAATCTTTGCAGGACAATTCCCCAACTGAAGTGCTGCAGGATTTAATGCAAACCTTCAGTCAATGCTTTGCAGTTGTGATGGACTCCCTCGGGAAGTTAGATCCATCTATTATAGAAATATCCACAGAGGCGATCGCTCAACCCCATCCGATAGAACCGCAAGTCCTAAAAAATTGCCTTCAAGAACTGGAACATCTTTTGCAAAACGATCTTGCAGCAGCATTAGAACAACTCGAAAATTTAAATGCTGTTACCCAAGGAACACCATATAGTACTGGAATTAAACTGCTTCAAAATGCGGTCTTTGATTTTGATACGGATACAGCGCTAGTAAAACTCAAAGATTTAATCGCACTAATAGAGCCTTAAGGAAGTCATATCATGTCCGGTTGAATAATTAGACAATGGTTGTCCGAAGGCAGGAGGCAACCCACCCCTAACCCCTCCCAGGAGGGGAAGGCAGGAGGCAGAAGTTTCTCAAGAGTGTCAACTTAATTTTATGCACGCTCCGATGCTACCGGACATGATATCAGAAGTCAAAAGTCAGAATGATCGGTAAATTCAACAATGAATAATGAAT
>NZ_JAAHHG010000665.1 GCF_010692555.1 Okeania sp. SIO3B5
AGACGCGGAGAGAGTAGGTGGAAAAGACGCGGGGAGGGGGAGACACGGAGACGCGGAGAGAGTAGGTGGAAAAGACGCGGGGAGGGGGAGACACGGAGACGCGGAGAGAGGAAGACGCGCATTTAATGAATAGAGCGAGTAGATTGAATTAATTACTCAATTATCCAATCTCTGCGTCCCCGTGTCACCGCGTCTCCGTATCAAACCTTAAAAACTTACCCTTGTAAGGAGTAGGGAAGATTGAATATTGATACCATTTCTCTGTAACAATGCGCTTAATAATTCTTACCAAAACCTGAATTTTCCTAATAGCTGTTATCTTTTATTAAGCGCAACTTCTGGGTTTACACAAAGGATACCAGGGGACATGATATTAACTAAAATCAAATAAATTAAAAATTTACCCAAAAAAAATGTCTCAAACTGATGTAATTGTAATTGGTAGTGGAATTGGTGGCCTCAGTTGTGCCGCTTTACTAGCGCGCTATGGTTTTAATGTCATAGTTTGCGAAAGTCACTCTATTGCTGGAGGTGCTGCTCATAGTTTTGAATATCAAGGCTATAAATTTGATTCTGGTCCATCTTTACATTCTGGTCTATCCTATCGTCCTTCTACCAACCCACTAGCACAAGTTTTAGATGCTATCGGCGAAAAAGTCCCCTGTGTAACCTACGACACTTGGGGTTGTTGTTTGCCAGAAGGTAACTTTAATACCTCCGTAGGTGCAGACCAATTTTGTGATGTTCTCCGAAAATTGAGAGGAGAAAGTGCTGTAGCAGAATGGCGTCAACTCCAAAAAGTTATGGCTCCATTTGCAGAAGCAGCGATCGCTATTCCACCAGTTTCTCTCCGTTTTGACTTAGGAGCAATAATGACCATGGGGCAGTTTCTACCTGCTATGGCAAAACACATTTTCAATGTTGGTAAGTTAACAGGACCGTTTTCCCAAATTATGGAAAATGTTGTCACAGACCCTTTTATTGATAACTGGCTTAATTTACTCTGTTTCCTACTTTCAGGTTTGCCTGCAAATGGTACCAGTGCCGCCGAAGTTGCATTTATGTTTGCCGAATGGTATCGACCAGGAGTTGTACTCGACTATCCTATTGGTGGCAGTGGAGCAATAGTTGATGCTTTGGTGCGTGGGTTAAAACGTCATGGTGGTCAATTGATGTTGAATGCTCATGTGGAAGAGGTGTTAGTTAAAAATGGGCGTGCTGTTGGCGTGGGTTTAAGAAATGGAACAGAAATTAGAGCAAAGGAAGCAGTAATATCCAATGCTTCTATTTGGGATACTTTAAAATTATTGCCAGAAGGTGCGGTGCCAAAATCCTTTCGGGAACAACGACAAGGAACACCAGAATGTAATAGTTTCATGCACTTACATTTAGGTATTGATGCTACAGACATCAAACCAGACTTGGCGTGTCACCATATTATTGTCAATCATTGGGATGAGATAGATGCACCTCAGAATGTTGTCTTGGTATCCATTCCATCTTTGATAGATGCTACTGTTGCACCACCTGGTAAGCACGTTATTCATGTTTATACTCCAGGAAATGAACCTTATAAATTTTGGCGTGGTATGGATAGAAAGAGTCAAGAATATGCACAACAAAAGCAACAACGAGCTGAGGTGATGTGGCAAGCATTGGAGCGAGTCATACCTGATGTGCGTTCTCGTTGTGAAGTAACATTGGTCGGTACTCCACTAACTCACGAACGTTTTCTCCGCCGTCACCGAGGAACTTACGGACCTGCAATTCGTTCTGGGGAGGGTTTGTTTCCTGGACCAAATACACCTTTACCAGGATTATTGTGTTGTGGTGACTCTACTTTTCCTGGTATAGGTTTGCCTGCAGTGGCAGTTAGTGGGATGATAGCAGCAAATACTCTTGCACCTGTTTCTCAGCATTGGAAAATGTTGGAAAGTTTGGGGTTGTAAGCAACATAGGTTTCAACAATTAATAGACTTGTCGCTTTATAACTTAAAAAATCCCCAAAAACCTTGTTCTATCAGGATTGTAGCTATTGACAACTAAAAAGCCTTGGAATGATTGCTCTGTCTAGGTTGGAGCGATTTTTTCCCTCTATTTAGCGACAACTCTAATAATTAATAATGGCTTTGTTGCATGAAAGTAGCGATAGAACATTTATTCCGCAGCTATATCGCTCTGTTTCGCGATTATTGATGTTTGATTTATCTATTGTCCAATAGTTATCGTTTTACTTATTAAACATCAAAGCTTTTACAGTTCATAGTTTCAGCCTTTTTCTGTTCAACATTGATGTTCTATTGCTCTATTGTCCAATAGTTATTGCTCTACTGAGAAAGCGATCGCTCTGTTTCGCGATTATTGATGTTTGATTTATCTATTGTCCAATAGTTATCGTTTTACTTATTAAACATCAAAGCTTTTACAGCTTATAGTTTCAGCCTTTTTCTGTTCAACATTGATGTTCTATTGCTCTATTGTCCAATAGTTATTGCTCTACTGAGAAAGCGATCGCTCTGTTTCGCGATTATTGATGTTTGATTTATCTATTGTCCAATAGTTATCGTTCTACTGATAAAAGCTAAAAGTATTTACAGCTTATAGTTTCAGCCTTTTCCTGTTAAACATTTATGTTTGATTTATCTATTGTCCAATAGTTATTGTTCTGCACACAAAGCGTTGGCGGAGCAAGTGCGACAGCTACATCGCTCTGTTTCGCGATTACTGATGTTCTATTGATCTATTGTCCAATAGTTATCGTTCTACTGATAAAAGCTAAAAGTATTTACAGCTTATAGTTTCAGCCTTTTCCTGTTAAACATTTATATTTGATTTATCTATTGTCCAATAGTTATTGTTCTGCACACAAAGCGTTGGCGGAGCAAGTGCGACAGCTACATCGCTCTGTTTCGCGATTATTGATGTTTGATTTATCTATTGTCCAATAGTTATTGTTCTACTGATAAAAGCTAAAAGTATTTACAGCTTATAGTTTCAGCCTTTTTCTGTTCAACATTGATGTTTGATTTATCTATTGTCCAATAGTTATCGTTCTACTGATAAAAGCTAAAAGTATTTACAGCTTATAGTTTCAGCCTTTTCCTGTTAAACATTTATATTTGATTTATTTATTGTCCAATAGTTATTGTTCTGCGGAGAAAGCGATCGCTTTGTTTCGCGATTATTGGTGTTCTATTGATCTATTGTCCAATAGTTATTGTTCTGCCGATAAAACATCAAAGCTTTTACAGCTTATAGTTTCAGCCTTTTTCTGTTCAACATTGATGTTCTATTGCTCTATTGTCCAATAGTTATCGTTCTGCTGAGAAAGCGATCGCTTTGTTTCGCGATTATTGATGTTCTATTGATCTATTGTCCAATAGTTATTGCTGTGCTGATTAAATATCAAAGCTTTTACAGCTTATAGTTTCAGCCTTTTTCTGTTCAACATTGATGTTCTATTGATCTATTGTCCAATAGTTATCGTTCTACCGATAAAACCTCAAAGCCTTTACAGCTTATAGTTTCATTCTTTTTCTGTTCAACATTGATGTTCTATTGATCTATTGTCCAATAGTTATCGTTCTGCTGATTTGCGTTGGCGGAGCAAGTGCGGCAGCTACATCGCTCTGTTTCGCGATTATTGATATTCTATTCATCTATTGTCTCCGTGTCTCCGTGTCTCCGTGTCCCCGCGTCCCCGCGTCCCCGCGTCCCCGTGTCTATGGAGAATGAAACAGCCCTCCCCTACTCCCCTACTCCCCCGCTCCCCTACTATCTTAATTATAAGTATTTAAACGGACATGATATTATTCCCCCTGTTGCCTGCGCACAGCGCTATACTTGACAACTTGCGTCATAAAACGTTATTATACGGCAGTTGTTACTGGTAATTATGTGGTAAAATTTGTCAAACCTAAAGAAGCTGCTGAAGTATTAGGAGTTGATGTTCGCACTTTGGTGAGATGGGAAAAAGCTGGTCAAATAAATGCTATAAAAACTCCTGCGGGTCAAAGGCGTTATGATATTGACTCCTATATTCAAAATGTGTCTGTTTCTAATAGAAAAACAGTTTTATACTGTCGAGTGTCAAGCAATACTCAAAAGTCATACTTAAACCATCAAGTAGCTGAACTACAAAACCTTTATCCTGATGCCGAAATTATTAAAGAAATAGGTAGTGGATTAAATTTTCAACGTAAAAAATTACTGAAGTTACTCTCACAAATTTTGTCAGGTGAAATTGAAAAAGTAGTAGTTTCTCATCAAGATAGGATAGCTCGTTTTGGGTTTGATTTATTTAACTGGGTGTGCGAACAAAATCATTGTGAATTAGTAGTTTTAAATAACAAAGATTTGTCTCCAGAAGCCGAAATTGTAGAAGATATTTTAGCTATTTTGCAGCGTTTTTCTAGCAGGTTATACGGCTTAAGAAAATACGAAACTCAAATCCAAAATGACTCCGAAATATACAATACATTCAATCAAAACAAAACTCAAATTAAATCTTGAAGAAGGCAGAGGGCATAAGGCAGAAGGGAAGAGGATAAGAAAGTTTGTTATTTGCTTCAGCAAAACTGAGTTTTATCGCGTTACTATATGGTATATAATTTCGTATTTTACCTAAGTCCTGTAATTATAAATGTCGCTCCGGTTCAGATAGCGATCGCTCTTGATAAAATCTTATTCCTAAATACTATACCAATTTCATAAAATATTGCTACAGTCACGACAGAGGGAACAAGATCGGAGAATGTGCACGGATTCGAACTGTG
>NZ_JAAHHG010000666.1 GCF_010692555.1 Okeania sp. SIO3B5
TTTTAGTTGACGATAAAAGCTTTATTAATTATCTTACTATCAAAGTTGGCTCCCTTACTCTTAAAGTCTATATTAATTTAAAAAACTGTCCTTAAGGAGAGAGTCTTGTTGCTGTTAACGAAGTTCCTCCGGAGGAGGCTAGCTGACAGCTAATAGCTGTTTGCGCAGCATTCCGTAGGAAATGCTTACCATTTTTCAAATTGGTATCATACCATTTTGAAAAAAGAATGTTACGAATAATAATAATCATAAATAAACTTTCAAATAAAGTCTATTTGACGAAAAAGATAATTTACAACATCAAAAATGGTATTAAATCTATCCCCATACAAATTCTGGATTGCAGAATTGCTGGATTCTAAGAAATACCCTAGCTATTTGTAGCAAACATTTATCACGGTTGGTATCAGTTATCAGTGCCTCTACAATAAGGAGACTTAACATTAGGAATATTCTCTTTTTTTTCCTTAAAATTGGGATATTTTATACCAAGCGTGAAAAAAGAATGCTACAAAAAGGTAGATATTGATCGGATATACTTAAAAATAGCTGCTAAAGTTCATTTGAGATAGTTATATATATCTTTTTTCCCTTTTTTTCAATATTTACCCCTTCTTCCTTCTTCCCTCTTCCTTCTTTTGTAGGGACGTTGCATGCAACGTCCCTACCATTTGTAACAAACATTTATCACGCTTGGTATTAGACCAAAATTTATCGGTAATGATTAATTATTAAGAATTTACTGTTTGATGAATTTTGCCTTTGTATAATTTGTGATTCAAATAATTCAAATTAATTTTTTCCCCAGCAACATACCCAAAAGAAAAACCTAAATCACTATTAACGGCAGTCGATTTCTGAATTTTACATTTTACACCTTCTTGCTTTAAATATGCTTGAATAGCTAAAGAATATTTTTCAAACATTGAGCGCACAACTATAGCAGATGCCGAATTTTTATCATTACTACCAGCTATACCTTTTTCTTCCATGTATTTTCGTCTTAGCTCTAATCTTTGTCTTAATCTAGTTGCACAACCAACTCTAAAAGCATTAATAAAAGTTCTTCCTTTACCCCTATGTTGTTTGGCTAAACTGTTAACTACAGCAATTAAATATTCATAAAGGGACTTAGAAACTGTAATATTAGTCTCTGTTCCTACTAATCTCATTTCACCGGTGTAAGTTGAACGCATTGCTTGACATCCATTAGCATTAGCAATTCCTGCTAAAATCCACATTTTCCAGGTTACATAACGACCTGTTTTATCAATAATACCCTTAGTAATATCTTCATCCTTTTCTTTTCCTAAATCTGCTACAGATAAATTATGTTGAGCTAATAATTCTGCTGCCTTCTCAGCCGCTAATGTAGCTTCATGTTCATTAGGTGAATTGGCAAGAGCTAGGAGTTTACTAATCTTTTCCAGGAGATTCTTATTGACCATTTCTCTCAGCTTATTTCTAATGCTTTATTATAAATTTTTTATTATGCGACTATACTTACTCAATACAATATTTACTAGATATTATGGTTTGTTTCAAAATATAGCAGTTTCCAAGAAGCATGAAGTACAAAATTCCTAATTTTTAGGGAGTAGGGAGCAGTAATTTAGGAAACAGGGATAGCGGTAGCGATCCCGCGCGACGATAGATGCACCTGGTAGCGCTCCTGTAAGAAAAGAACAAAAACAACTGTACTACAGTAACTTGAGAAACACTATAATTTTTTTTGATAGTGTTAAATTTTTCATAATTATTCTTTAGTGAATATATTATACCAAATTGATAAATGTTTGCTACAAATAGTTAGGGTATTTCTTAAAATTCATAATTTCCGTTTGTCACCGCGAAGCAAACATAATTCAGGAGTCACACAGGAATAGATTTAATACCATTTTTGATGTTGTAAATTATCTTTTTCGTCGAATTAGTCGAATAGACTTTTAGATAAAGTCTTTTTATGGTGCTTATTACAGGTATTGATTACAATTTTATTCAGCAAGTCCTAATTATCTTTTATGTAATCCTATATGATAGAGTTGTTGCTCAATAGGCTAAATAGATAGATGAAAAAGATTGATCGAATTAAGACGCAGTAGTAATTCTAGTAATTTTTGCTAAAAGAGAGTTAAAATCTTTACATGACAAGGATTTAACAGTTTTTTTTAGTTATCAAACAATAAGTTTAATCAAAAGTTTCTCAAACTATGAATAACTGTATTACATTACCGAATAATTAATAATTAAATAATTGAATAATTAAACAATTCGGGTTAAAAGCCTGCCCTTGAAAGAGGAAAAAAATCGATTTTTTACTTATTTGTCAATCCTCTCCCTAAAAGCTATCCCTTATAAGGAACTCCTGAAAACCTTGTAGCAAGCAGGGGAGCAGGGGACCCACCCCTCGCCCCTCCCAGGAGGGGAAAAAGGAGAAAGGAGAAAGAATCATAGTAGATAGGAAAAACTACTTAAGTTGTCAAAAAAAATGTACTTTTTAATACACTTTTTCTCTGACAAAAACCTTTTAAAGACTTGAACATAACTTGTCTATAATGTCTACGTTTTATGTTAAGAAAGATGTTTATAAAGCATAGCCCTAAAAGGGAGATGTAACTATCAATTATCAATTATCAATTATCAATTATCCATTAATGAAAAAATTCTATAGCTTCATAACTATCAAGCTCTCAAAATAATGTGTTTTAGTACCATTTAGCAATTGCTATTTTAGTATACTGCTTAAAACAGCGTGTTATTAAGTGATATATATCCAAATTTATTGTCTATTTTTTGTCCTCTAAATCTCAATTTTTTATCTCATTCAACTAATAAAAGCTATAGCAATCCTATTTTATTCGTGTATAAAAATCTTACCGCTTTTAGGGAACAGGGAACAGGTAACAGGTAACAGGCGGGAGTTTCAGTTTTTTTATCTACTTTTTGATTACCCGCAACCTATTTAGGATTGCTATATAAACTAGATTTAATTTAGCTTAGAACAATGCTTAATTACTTACAATGTCACTTCCCGATATTTTTAATAACTCTATAGTAAATTTTACCCAGAAAAATTTTTAATCATATAAAAGCTGAAAGATAGTTTCCTTCAGCTCAATATTATATAAACTAATTATAACAGATAAAATCTATATCCTTTAAACTTAGTCAGCATTTTCTCGATACCATTCAATTGTATTCTTCAGTCCTTGCTTAAAATCTACATTAGCAACAAAACCAAACTTTTCTTTTGCTTTTTGTGTATCCAAACATCGTCTAGGTTGACCATTTGGTTTATCAGTTTCCCAAATTATTTCTCCTTGAAATTCCATTAAATCACAAATTAACTCTACTAAATCACGAATCTTTACTTCATAATTAGTTCCTAAATTAATAGGTTCCGATTCATTATAAAATTGAGTTGCCATAACAATTCCCCTTGCCGCATCTGTAGAGTATAAAAATTCACGACTAGGACTACCATCACCCCAAACAGGTAATTCTTTATCTCCTCTAACCTGTGCTTCATGCACTTTTCTAATCAAAGCAGGAATAACATGGGAACTCTTTGGATTAAAATTATCTTCAGGTCCATACAAGTTAACAGGTAATAAATAAACTCCATTAAAACCGTATTGTTGACGATAAGCTTCTAATTGAACTAAAAGAGCTTTCTTAGCAACACCATAAGGAGCATTAGTTTCTTCTGGATAACCATTCCAAAGGTCTTCTTCTTTAAATGGAACGGGAGTAAATTTAGGATAGGCACATATTGTACCTACACAAACAAATTTTTCTACACCTGCTCTATAGGCAGAATCAATTAATTGAACTCCCATCATTAGATTGTCATAAAATAACTCAGCAGGCTTTTCTTTATTCAAACCAATACCCCCTACATGAGCAGCAAGGTGAATTACAATGTCTTGTCCATCGACTACTTTTTGGCAAGCTTCTAAAGTACAAAGGTCATAATCACGCGATCGCGGTATAGTAATCTGATTAGGATTAGCTCCTGCCTGATGAAGTTGCTCTACAACTTGGTGTCCAAGAAAACCTGCTCCACCTGTCAACAGAATTTTTTTGTTTTCTAACTCTAATTTAGTCATAAAAAATCTCCGAGATTGATATTCATCAGACATTAAGTCCAGGGTTTAGTGCCGCTACCCGGAAGTTAAAAGTCGTAGGGATAAATGGCCATTCGCCCATACATAAAGTCAAAAGTATTGATTTGTAATTGTTTTAGGATTTTATAACTGGTAAGTTATTTCTCTTATTCTGCACTAGGTAATTAGAATCAGTCAGTTCGGAAAGACAAGCCATGCAATATTATCTATCAGAAATTAGACTGATATGAAGTAATTAGGGTTTGCTGAAAAAGTCTTTTTTCGTAGGGGTAGGAGACAGGAGACAGGAGACAGGAGAAATGGATCGGGAGCGAGGAGGTAGGAGCGGGCGTTTTGTCCCAAGATTGTTCTGCCCAACTCTTGACCAAAATCCTGAATTTTTGAACCATTACCACCTAAAACCTCGCACCCCCTCCAGACCTAAAATTACTCAAACCAATATCAGTCAATACGCGCGATATTTAATCAGCAAACCCTAATTAGAAAAATGCTCTTAGAAAAAATCTACTCAAAACGAGTAATTGTATCCATCTCCTCTGTGAATGGATTGGATATGATTTCGAGATACAGACAAGATTTTATCCCCATGTCGGATATCAAAATTACCTTTACTTCTGACAGTTTTAATCCTGACTCCTTT
>NZ_JAAHHG010000667.1 GCF_010692555.1 Okeania sp. SIO3B5
ATACCTTTCGGACCGCGCCGAGCCGGAATTATTCTAGGCATCCCACTCTCAGAAACTGGAATTTCCCAGAATCTGCCTTTTTTTTCAGCTCCTTTGACTCTACCTTGAGCCAGTAAAACTAATAAACGTTGACGAGAAATACCTAATAAAAAAGACGCTTCCCTAGTACCCATAAATTTCTCCTTAACTGTTGACCAATAGTTAGGTTTAAAAAAAAGATAACATAGAAAGAAGTTATCTAATAATAAGTATAAACACTCATTAGATGGGAGATACCTAATAAAAAAGACGCTTCTCTAGTACCCATAAATTTCTCCTTAACTATTGACCAATAGTTAGGTTTAAAAAAAAGATAATATAAAAAGAAGTTGTCTAAAAATTAAGTATAAACACTCATTACTGGTTTGGTCTACAAATAATCCCTGAGATATGGCATTAATAAAACAGGACTTACGCAAAGGCACTATTTATAGATTAAAGTAACTGTTGGACAATAGTTTTGAGCGCTATATATAGCGTATCTGCGTAAGTCCTATAAAAGTAATTGCTGCTTGAACTCCACGACGAGATTGTAAAAAATAACAAGTTTCTGTCACGACGCACCAAGTTGTAATTAGAGGTTCATTGTATTTAGCAAAAATCTTTTTAACAGTTTCATGGTAGTTATCATTTTTGCTAGCTAAGGCAACCCAAAATCCGGTATCAACAATAATCATTCACTCTCCCATTTCTTTCATCAAAATTGCCTCACAATTTTCAGCTAAATCTTGTTCTGCTTCAATACAACCAATAAAACCAAGTTGGCTAAATTTTTCGAGGTGATTTATAGAGTCTTTGAAGACTTTTGCATAATAATTTTCTAGGGCATCTCTGAGAATTTCATCGATATTTTGTTGGGTTTTTTCTTGGATAAAAGCCAGTTTTTGAGCTTGTTATTCGTTGACTTTAGTAGCAATTTCCATCCTTTCTTTTTTTGACTAGATACAGCAATCCTATTTTTCAGTTATCAGTTATCAGTTATCAGTTATCAGTTATCAGTTATCAGTCTTTTTAGTGAACAGTTGTTAGTTATCAGCTTTTTTCAGTTTTCAGCTTTTTCAGTGAGCTAAATACTTACTCCCTTATTCCTATTTTGCATACCTGAATCCTTATATTT
Source organism: Okeania sp. SIO3B5 (assembly GCF_010692555.1). Lineage (GTDB taxonomy): Bacteria > Cyanobacteriota > Cyanobacteriia > Cyanobacteriales > Microcoleaceae > Okeania. The sequence goes on from NZ_JAAHHG010000667.1 coordinate 1,157, forward strand.
ATTCATACCAATACATAGTCCTTTGAAAAGGATAATTTGGCAAAAGAATAGGAAAACGAAAATTATCGGCTGCAAAATTTTGCCAATTAATTGATCCTCCTAAACAATAAAATTGACCAACATAAGAACAAATAGAATGCCAAAGTTGAGGAGATGTAAACTGAATCAGGATAACCATATCATAATCTTTTTGAACTAAAATTTTTAGCGCTTGTTCATCAGAATATTCAACTGAAATTGGTTCTTGTAAAGTTGATAATTCAAAGGGCAATAACTGTTCATTTGCATAACTAAAAAGGGGGATTTTTGCAGGAAAAGAAGTGATAGTATTAGCTTTTTTTTCTCCGATGACTCCCCTTAAGCTATCCGTTAAACTGATAACTCCAGCAACAGTTGCTGCCACCCATTTTCCGATACCATGACTGATAACAATTGTTGGCATCATCCCCCAAGATTTTAATAGGTTACATAACGCATATTCTAAAGTAAAAAGAATCAATTTTAATTCATAATCCTTTTGATTTTGTCTAGCAAAAAAGTCACCTAAATCAATCTTTAAATCAGACAAAATAATTTCCTTACACTCATCTACTATTTGTTGAAAAATTGTCTGTGTTTGATATAAAAAAGAAGCTTGTCGCCAATCAGGAGTCATTCTTTGACCAAAGAAAAAAGCCAGTTTTAAAGTATGGTTTCTACGAACTTGTTTAACCCAAAGGTCCTTAGGAGATTTCTGAGTAATACATTCCGTTAATTTTTGCTGTAATTCCATCAAGGAAGGAGTAACAACTGCTAAACGATAATTAAAATCTGAGCGTCCTGTATTTGCCGTAAAACAAATATCTGCTAAATCTAAATCAGAATGATTTTTTATAAAAGTACAATACTGCTGAATTAAATCTTTTTGAGCAACTGAAGTTTTGGCTGATAATGTAAATAAATACGTAGGATAAATGACGGAATTTTTCTTCAACTGGAAAAAGTTTTTATTCGGTAAATCAGAAACAATAACATGAGCATTTGTTCCACTAAAACCAAAAGAACTAACCCCTGCTATTCTGGGATTTTTATCGTTTACCCAAGGCATTTCTTCCGTCGGAATTTTAAACGGTAATTCTGACCAATTAATATGAGGATTGGGATGATTAAAATGAATTTGTGGCGGAATCGCCTCCTTTTGTAAGCATAAAACAACTTTCATCAAACTTACTACACCTGCTGCCGCTTCAGAATGGCCGATATTGGGTTTGACTGAACCAATAATCAAAGGATGGGTGCGTCTGTTGCTAAAAATCCCTGCTAATGCCCCTATTTCCACGGAATCTCCTAGTAATGTACCTGTACCGTGGGCCTCCACATAACTCACGTCTTCAGCTTGAATACAGGCATTTTTTAAGGCTTTTTGAATGACAGCTTGTTGAGAAAGGCTATTCGGAGCTGTTAATCCGCTGGTACGGCCATCTTGATTGACTGCACTCCCTCTCAAAACAGCTAAGATGTGATTATGATCGGCGATCGCTGTTTGTAACCGCTTGAGAACAATAACTCCACAACCTTCAGAACGTACAAAACCATTGGCAGATGCGTCAAACGTCTTACAGCGACTATCGGGGGACAGCATTTGCGCCTTTGAGAAACTCTCAGTAATTTCAGGGCAAATAATTCTGTTGACACCACCTACGATCGCTAAATCGCATTCTTGGTTACGAAGACTTGTTATTGCTAAATGTATCGCCACTAGAGATGAGGAACAAGCTGTATTCACAGATAAACTGGGGCCTGTGAGTCCTAAAAAATAGGATAAACGTCCAGAAGCATTACTGTGAGTGTTGCCTGTGGTACAATAAGCGTCAATTTTCGGGGGTTTTCTTCTCAAGATTTGATGCCAATAATCATTACCGCATATTCCAATAAAAACACCAGTAGAACTTCCTTTTAAATCATCGGGAGGGATACCTGCATTTTCCAATGCTTCCCAACTTACTTCTAGGAGAACTCTTTGTTGAGGATCTAAACTGACGGCTTCTCGTGGTGCAATATTAAAAAAATGAGCATCAAAGGTTTTCAGATGTGGAATAAATCCACCCCCAAAAAACGATTTTTGAGATAATTTTTGAGGACTTTGCTTTAACCTAAAATCATCATCTATTGTATTTAAGTAAAAATGATCGGCAGGAAAGGGAGTAATGCCATCTTTTTTATTATGTAAAAATGACCATAAATCAGATGGATTATTAACTCCACCAGGCAAACGACACCCCATCCCGATAATAGCAATAGGTTCAGATTTTGCTTGTTCTAATTCCTCCAATTTATCTTGGAGTTTTTTAATAGCAATTAAAGCTTTTTTCGTTGTAGAGTATTCTTTGTTTAATGCTTCTGTTGAAAATTCCATTTTTCTAAATTTTGTTTACCTTTTTGAACAAAGGGAGAAAGAGAAACTAAGGTAATAATAAATTGATTAAGTAATGAGAGAGGAAATTTAAGGGGGTGAATAAAATCAACAAATAAAACAACACGAATATCATTGGTTTTGTTCCATGCTTCATGGGGGAAAGTATCATCAAAGATTAAACTTTTTCCTTCTTGCCAATGACGATAATCTTGATTGACTCGAATTTGACAATCTGTGGCAGGATGAGGAACTTTAAGAGCAAGATGATAGCGCAGAACGCCTTTATAAGGACCACGATGTTCGGGAATATGTTTATGAGGTAAAAGAATGGAAAAAAAAGCGGTTTTCATCCCCGGAATTTGTTCAATTAATTGAGTTGTTTGTGGACATTTTTGACAATTGTGGGCTGCTTTAAGTCCATAGGCATAAAAAAAGAAAGTTTTCCAGCGATTATCTGAGGTAATATTATATTGATCGGGGGAAAGGTCTTGAAAGTTAGGAACGTTATTTAAGTCTTGTAAAACCCCATCTAGTTCCTGCCGAATAATTTTCCAATGCTTTTCTAACTCCATCGCCCAATCAAATTGTTGACAGTCAAAAAAGGTTGAGTTTCCTACTAAAGAATACTGAGCAAATAATCCTTCTAGTTTACGGATGTATTTTTCCCCCTGAGTGATGACAAATTGGCGATATTTATTCATTATTTGAGTTTATATATAAAGTAAATATTATTGTAGCTTATTAAGCTTTTATGCAAAATTAATTACACATTATAATTGACTCTATGTTCCTAGTTAAGTGTTCCTTCTCTCAACTAGGAAATTCCTAAAAGCACAACTACTTATCTTAATTAAGATGTAATATCATGTCCGGTTGAATAGTGATAATACAGTTTTTAGGTGGTAGTGGCGTGTCAAGCTGAAAATGGTGTATTAGCCTGCCTAGGTAAGAAGTTATCACCACAGACCATCAGGCGATATAGCTGCCGCCACCATCCTCCGCCAACGCTAAAAATTGACAGTCACAAACAAGCGATAGCTAAAAATTGATAGTCAGAAACAAGCGATAGCTAAAAATTGACAGTCAGAAACAAGCGATATAGCTGCCGCCACCATCCTCCGCCAACGCTAAAAATTGATAGTCACAAACAAGTGTTAAGAGTTTTAGTGTTCCACAGTTTCAAAAACAGGATAAAGATGCTTCAATTTAATTCG
>NZ_JAAHHG010000668.1 GCF_010692555.1 Okeania sp. SIO3B5
AGGCTATCATTCCAAACAACACGTTCACGAAGTGTTGCGCCAGCAAACACAACCAAATAGCTTTGCTAATCGATGCTTTTGTCCCGGTGTTGGATATATACGATACTTAAATCTAGCTTTCATAATCCGATATTTAAACTAACAGTATTGTAACATATTCATTGAAATACTTAACAACTAAAAAGTCGCCCGCTTATGGGCGAGGCTTGAGACCCAATTTTTCGGTCAGCAATCAGCAATCAGTTATTAACTTATTATCTTAGAAGAAGAATTCAAAATTATATTTATGCAGCATTCCGCAGGAAAGAAAAAGGTAACAAGGTAACCTTAGTAAGTCCTTTACCTTCAAAAGCTGTTTGCTTCGCGGTGACAAACGGAAATGCTAATAGCTGAGTGCTTACAAAAATATTGGCTAAATTTTTTTAGCATTATATCAAATCCGTTTTATTAGACATAAAAAAAATCTCCAATCGTCATAACTATGCTCATCTTTGTAATTTTCTCTCCTTCTGACTCCTGAATCCTGAATCCTGACTCCTCCTGACTTAACCATTCTATAACTGTTTAACCGGATTTGATATTACTGCCAAATCTACCACAATATTAATATATTCCTTTGTTCCCAAAGAATAAAGACACCACTAAAAAGCACAAAAATAATTACTAGCTGACGGAACAATTGCGGACTAATTTTTTCTAATACTAAATTACCCAACCAATTACCTGGAAAAGCAGCTATTCCTATGAGTATCCCATATCCAAACAAAGGCAAAGTTAAAGTACCAAAAATGGTGTAGGCGATCGCCTTAACAATATGAACTACCATCCGGTTCACTGCTTGAGTACCCAATAGTTCCTCTTTTTCCAAACCAAAATTAAGGTAAAAAGGTGCAAGTATTGGTCCCATGCTACCAATAATGCCGGACAAAAAGGAATAAATAAAACCTGCTGGTAAAAAATACCAAGCACGAACAGTAAAAGATTGCTCTTGATTCTTAATAATTAAATTTATCCCAGAAATAACTAGAAATAATCCTACTAAAAAACTCAGCCATCCTACAGAAATTTGGGTCAACATAAAAGCCCCCAAACAAGCACCAACAATAGCACCAGGTAGTTCCCAAAAAATTACTGTCCAGCTAATTTTTTGCCGATAAGTAAAAGCACGTTCAGCATTACCAATAATTGCTCCAGTTGTAATAATTGGTGGAATGGCTAAAGCTCCTAAAAAAAAACCAATGAATGGCATTAAGAGAAATGAACTACCGCCACCTGCTAGGGTACTGACAAACCACCCAAAAATACTTGCTAATGTTAGCCACAAATAGGTCATATTCTTTGAAAATTTATAATGTTTTACTACTAATTATCAGGAAAGGCAGAGGGCAGGAGGCAGAAGGCAGAAGGGAATTCTAACCCCAGCTCACGCTGCCTGTTACCGAAAAGAACAAGGGTATAAAATCCTAACCAATTTTTCCTTTTGCCTTCTGCTCTAAGCATAACTGCCTTCGTTTATTTCTGCTTTATTTTTTGATTTGTAAATTTGACTATTCTACCAATATTAAAGCAACATTGAAGAAGGGTTTTTAATAATATTGTAGAAGCCCAAAATAAATTTAAGGAATGATAATAGGATGACTGTTTAATTAATTAGTTATAGAACTCTGTTTTACTCGCGCGTAACACGCACTACATATAGCGAAGGGAAACTAAAAATAATCCCTTCCCTTCTGCCTTTATAAATATTCAACTACACATAATAGTAGGGAAATTTTACCGAAGTAAAAAAAAATTTAAGGATTTGAAAATTTCTTAATATTCCGATAAAGTTTGATTTTAATATTCTAAACTTGACTCCTAAAATACTATCAATTAATTTGCAATTTTATCATTCATATCTAAGATTTTTGCGGAACTATTTCCACACTTTAAAAGTCCTAGATCGCTGATCGACTAAAATTTATATTATGGAGAGAGTCCTCTTTCCAAATTCTCTGAATATTAGGAATCTTGTTTAAGTTGCTGGTAAAAATATATTTTAATTTATGGAATATCAGTTCTAGGAATAGGAATCTTTTTATATATCCTTAAATTTTTTACCCAATAATATCATGTCTGCACTTTATAGTTTGTGTAAACCCAAGGGTGAATACCTACAAAAAATTTAAGTTTTTTCGGACTTTTAAGTCTTCTGTTCTAGATAACTAAAGCCTTCTTCCTTCTTCCCTCTTCCTTCTTCCTTCTTCCTTCTTCCTTCTAATATCAATAATCTTCTCCAGAACCCACTAATAAAAATTTAGTAGTTTCCAGAGAAGGAATTACTAACAAAACTCATTGATTCAAAACTTAATTAACATTGCTACTTAAGAAAGTGGCTATTCATAATATAACCCTTCTATGGGCACACCATCTTCATGCTTGTTTTCCTTTGATTTTCCTGGTAATGACTTACCATCAATACCAATACGATTAACTGGAATTTTTTCCTTTTCTGCACCTACTCTCATCATAACTAGAGGTTCATCTCCACAACTTTGAAACTTGTAAAAACCACCTCTAGGAATTAATATACCTTGGTTTCTGGTGAAAACTCCAACTTCACCATCTTTGCCAAAAAACCTAGCTTTTCCAGCTAAAATTACAAAAGTATGATCCTCTCCCGGATGAGAGTGTAGAACATTTTCTCCCCCTTGAGCATAACATTTAATTCTCACGCTCATTAAATCAGTTTTGGCGAGGGTATAGTCACTCCTTCCTTTGCTCAAAAGTTGAGTTTTGAGTTGAAAAGTTTGAAGTTCTGGACTTTGATTAGAAATTTTTTCTGTCAATTCTTGATTAGCAACCATCGCAGGTATTTTTTTTACAGAAAACACTAAATATAAACATAAATATATTACCCTAATTTTCTAATAATATTCACTATAGAAATATTAATTTTTATGATGAATTTGACAGTTGAAAGCCCCGTCCTTTAGCATAACAGAGGACTACTTTATTATGGGCAGGATTTAGATGTTAATTTAGTATCTTGTTATACTGACAAAAACGTAAATAAAACAGATAATTAAAAGTTTATTAGAAAGTCTCAAAAGTGGTTAATAAAGACTGCAAAGAAGACTCTCTAAAAGTAAGCATTCAGCTATTAGCTGTTAGCTCTCAGATATTATAAGAGGGTTTTAATGAATATAGGCTTTAAAGTCAGCTTTGATAGTAAGTATAAATTCTGACTCAATTAGTAAAGCTTTTATCTAAAACTAAAAGCAATAGCTGACGGCTGTTTGCGCAGCATTCCGGAGGAAATGCTTAGGCTAGATAGAGATGAAAAGGGTGCATCTCAATATTTGCAAACAATACTTTTTTCCTATATATTCCCTGTTCCCTGTTCCCTAAAAGCGATAAATTTTTGGCTTTATTCACGCATTGAGATGCACCCGATGAAAAGGATTTTCTCAAGAAGGAGCAAATCCCTACATGATTTGTTTGCCATTGGGCGCTTCACCTGTAAAAATAAGCCTGCCTTAGTCGCCTAACAATTTCTCCATGAACTTCACTGCGGATGCGGTTACCACGCTGGCATTGTTCCAATTTCACATTATCAATAAAAAACTTGACCGCCAAATCTATAGTCCCTTCTCCAGTCTTTCCTATTGTCACATTGTTCATCCAAATTTTGGGGTGTTGCCAAGCAGCATAAATTTGAAATCTATCCTCCATCCATTTCCATAACTCCTCACCATAGTCATCTAACTTAGTTTCCAAGAAACTATTATTAGCATTAACAATTTGCTGTAAGAATTTCTCCATTCTCATCTTTAAAAAAGCAATTTTTCTTTCCAACTCAACTCTTAAAACTTGATTATCTTCCTCAATTATATCTGGATCTTCCTGCCAATTTTCGTACCAACTTATTAGCAAATTAATCAGAGTATCTTCATCCATATTTTCTGATTCTTTCAAAGATAACAACTTTTTACCTCTTGTTTTTTCTGAAATTATTTCAAAGCCTATTGTTCTAAGTATTTCCAAATAATAACCTTGAATTTGTCTGATTTCTCCTCCATCAAGTCCTTCCATTTCTAGAAACTTAATTTTGCTAATCAAATCTTTCATTGCTTGTTTGATTTCTGCGAGCTTAATTTTTAATTTTTGCTCTGCTATGAGACGCTTATGACCAAATTCTTTCTTTGATAAAAGATTATCCTGTGTCTCTAACAATTGATCTTTTACCCTGTAAAAATTTTCTATAGCCACCAACTTTTTATCTAAGTCTCCTAAAGTATCTGGATGACTCAACACAACTTCTTCAATAATTTTAATAGCTTGATTTGGGTCGCAGTCACCTCTGATTGGTACAATAATTGTATAGTAATAATTTGGATTAGGACGACTAAAATTAATCAGTTTTTCACTTTCTAAAGCTGCGTTAGGAAGAAATAGGTCGCAATGACTTTCAATCAAATATAAAGTTGTCAACCTAATTCCCACAGATTTAATTACAGCCGTCGAGCCATCCTTTAAAGCAACAACATCACCAAATTGAAATGGCGTATCTATCAATAATACCAAACCACTAAAAAAGTTAGATAAAATATCTTTTAGTGCAAAACTGAGTACAAATGTTACACCACCAAATCCTACCCATAACCCAGTTAAATCTATTCCTAATGTTTGTAGAAATAAAAAGCCTCCTATCAAGAATATAATGATTGGCAGAGTCTTCTTAATGATAGGAACTAATACATCATCCCACTCT
>NZ_JAAHHG010000669.1 GCF_010692555.1 Okeania sp. SIO3B5
CGTCCGCGCACGAGTTTCCGAGTGCCCCCCGGCAACTAATAATACTATAGCATATATTCAATTGACTTAACATAAAAATAAAAAGTCCCCTTCAAAGGGGAGGCTTTAAACCCAATTTTTCGGTAAAATTACAGCGGATTCCACTAAGCGTGAGGTTACACCCCTCGCGGGTAAGATGCCCGCACTTGCATTCATTTACAGGACTTACGCTGAGACTCTGCATATAGCTAGGGGGAATACTATTTACCACTACAGATAGTAGTGGTTTAAAATTAAATTTGCGTAATTCCTGATTTAATTATTAATATCTGTATTTGTACTTCATATACTTGGAATATGCTGTATATTTCGATATCTTAGGTAACAACAAAAGATATCTATTACTGCTAACTAGACTTTATGGGAGGTAACTCATGGGCATTAATCATAACGTTCCATATTTTAATCAAGAGAATAACGATATTGAGGGTTGGCGATCGTGTGGCGCTACAAGTGCTGCAATGTGTCTAAAATACTTTGGGGTTCCTGATTTAGGATCTATGCCACAGTATGAAGATGATGTTAAACAACGTTTTGATAGACTGGGAATATCACATACGACTCCAGGTGGAATTAGGAGATTAATAGAAGGTTTAGGATTGATAAATAATCTCACAATGGAAGGAAGTCTTTCAGACATTACTCGCGCTCTAGATGCTGGAGAAATCTGTATATTACATGGTTATTGGACAAACCCTGGTCATATTTTAGTCATACGTGGCTATAATGACAACGGTGATTTTTTTGTAAATGATCCAGCAGGAGAATGGTTTTACCACGGCTATCGTTATAATTCACGATATACAGAAGATAACAAAGGTGAAAATAAGCTATACAGTCGGAGACTAATATCCTGTGCTGGAAATGCATACTCTTTGCGCGAAGCCCTAAATTTTTATGATACTTGGGACAGTGGTAAGATTGAATCTACTGCAACAATGTGGCTGCATAGAATTTCTAAATAAATCTAGGGTGTATGATATTAGGAAGTCTCTAAAAATTCCTCTAATTTCAACAACAATATCAGGACTTACGCACGAGCTAGGAAAAAGTAGGGTTTGAAGTTACTTCGAACAGAAATACGTTCTACTGCGTAAGTCCTAAATAGGGTTTGCTGATTAAATATCGCGCTTATTGACTGATATTGGTTTGAGTAATTTTAGGCCTGGAAAAAGTGCGAGGTTTTATACCATTTTGAAAAAAGAATGTTACGAATAATAAGTGCAATAAAAAAATTTGCAGGAAATGCCCCTTTGATAAAAAAGATAATTTATGACCTAAAAACTGGTATTAAATCTATTCCCATACGACTCCTGACTCCTGACTCCTGACTCCTAAAAAGTACCCTACCTATTTGTAGCAAACATTTATAAAATTGGTTTTAGGTGGTAATGGTTCAAAAATTCAGGATTTTGGTCAAGAGTTAGGCAGAACAATCTTGGGACAAAACGCCCGCTCCTACCTCCTCCAAATTCCCATTTCTCCTGTATCCTGTCTTCCCCTCCCCTCCTGGGAGGGGCTAGGGGTGGGTTGTCTCCTACCTTCACCCATAAGACTTTTGAGCGCAAACCCTCAATATTCTACAAGTAGGTCTTATTTCCGGGTAAGCATTAATGTCTATAGTCTTGAATCTTCAGTGCAAACAGGTCAAAAAAGGGAAGAGTTCAAAGATAAAATATGTAGCTATTTACAGGGGATGATTCAGGATGCTGAAGATCATGCTGGCGTAGATGTTTGACATCCTCTCCGGCCTGAAGGCGCGGAGATTCCTACTGAGCCGTAACTCCTCGGTGGGTTGACGTTTTGCGCTTCGCAAAGCTCCGCTAACACAGGCTGCCGCTACCTTGACGGTAGTCTTATGCTTGCCTCCACGTCCGTTTAATGTCTCGGACTGCCCGCCCGCGACTAATATATTTATTGCTGCATTATGGTCTCTATCGTGTTTTGCACCACAGTTTAGACACTCCCATTCTCGCACCTGAAGGTCTAACTTTCCACCTTTAAACCCACAGCATGAGCAGGTTTGAGATGTTGGCTCAAGGGCGACTAATTACTCTGAAATCACGACCATATTTTTCAGCAATTCCATCTAAAAATGTTCTGAAGGTTCTCCATCCTAAATCTGATACCCACCCCTCTTGCTCCCCTCCCGGGAGGGGATGGGGGTGGGTTGCGGTTTTTAATCATACCAGATATATTGTCATACTTCTAAAACAACTGTTTGGTTTTCACGAATTATTTTAGTAGATAATTTATGTAGAAAATCAGTTCTTGTATCTTTCAGTTTGGCATGGAACTTAGCAACTCTAACCCTTGCTTTTTCATACCTTTTAGATCCTTTAGTTTTATGAGATAATGACAAACTTTACCTTTCTTAATTTCTTAATTCGTTTCTTCAGTGGCTTAGGAGCATCAACCTTTGTACCATCGCTAAATGTAGCAAAAGTTTTAATACCTAAATCTATGCCTACTGAATTATCAGTTTGAGGTAAGACTTCTGGTTGTATTTCTACTACAAAACTCAAGAAATATCTATGAGCGGAATCTTTGATTACTGTTACTGATGATGGAGCAGCAGGTAAATCTCACAGGCGATACAATTTTCAGCTTTCCAATCTTGGCGCTTCTAAACTTTGTGTTGACCAATTTTAAATCCTCATGCATGTAAACCTAGCAGTTTGTTTTGATTTCCTGATGCATGAATTTAGGAGGTTTAATAGGTCTACCTTTTTTCTCACCTTTTGTCGATTTAAAAAAGTTAGAGCAACGCCTGATTTAAATCATTCAATGATTGCTGCAATGGTATAGCAGAAACCTCTGATAACCATTCTCTGTCTTCAGTTTTTTTAGCTTGAGTAATAAAAAGCTTTTGTAGTTCAGTATTAGTGGTTTTCTTTTCTCTAAGAGTGTACTTTTCTTGGCAGCAAGCTAGACTATCATTCACTCGCCACACGGACACAACCAAATAGCTTTGCGCTCTCGGTATTTTTGTCCGGGTGTGGGATAGATACGATACTTAAACCTAGCTTTCATAATTTGACTATTAAACTAACAACATGATACCATATTTATTGAATAAAAACCAATTTAAAAGTCGCCCGCTTATGGGCGAGGCTTTAAACCCAATTTTCTGGTAAGACACACTACCAGGCAGCCAAAAATCAAAAAAGTTAGTCAACTTTCTTCCTTTTTCCCTCTTCTTTCTTCCTTCAAATTAAACTCGTGGCCTAATACCATAATAACGATACTGCAAATAATCTTGGAGAATACGATCATGGTCAAAACAGAGGTTTTGGGGAATTTGCCAAGGTTCAAATAAAGCTAAATTTTTGGCATCATCCGCTGCTTTTGGTTCTCCAGTGGCAGTGGCAATAAACACAACACTCATGGTGTGTTGACGGGGGTCACGACTGGGGTCAGAATAAACATAAAATTGTTCGATTAATTCTACTTCTAAACTCGTCTCTTCTTTTGCTTCTCGTCGCGCTGCAGTTTCAACAGATTCTCCATAATCAACAAACCCGCCAGGAATTGCCCAACCAAAAGGTTCGTTTTGGCGCTCAATCAATACAATAGGTCGCCCCGGTTGGTTAGTTAATTCAATAATAATATCAACAGTTGGAGTTGGATTACGATATGTCATGTTAATTTTTGAGAAATAATCATTTTGAATTTTATTAAGTAATAATAATGGTCAATTAATGTTTTTAGCAATTATTTATATGAATTAAAGATATCTTATTCATTATTTATGTAGGGACCTCGCATACAACTTCCCTACCATACAGGCGATTCGCCTTTGCGGACCATTAAGTAGCAAATTGCCCCTACTCTCTGCCCCCTGCTCTTAAGAAAATTTAGCAAAAATACGTGAGATTTAGTATTAGATAAAAAAATGTTACAAAACTGTGATTTATAGAGAAAAGGGAGCAAGGATTTATAGCAAAGATTTATCTAAATGGTATACTATACAAGTATAAAGAAGAGGAATTAATACCTTGCGCTCAAGCCACTCATAAAAAATAATAAAATAAATAAATAGTGCTAGGTACATAGAAATAAATTTCTCTTCTTTTAATAACAAAAAAGAAAGACTTTTTTTCATTTTCAAGTTAAGGAGGTATTTCTATGTCTACTCTGAGCTATACTGAGCAAAAGTATATTCTTATCCATACTGAGCAAAAAAAATCTCAGCATATCAAACCGAAGAAGCATTTAAAAAAAAGAGCAGAAATCAAAGCTATAAAAAGTGAAGAAAATTTAGTTGATGAATATTGTCACAAATCAGAGCCTGAATCTTTTCATGATTTACTGATTCGACTTATTTCTGGATTTGTTATTCCTCTGTAATTGTTGAGATTTTTCTTGAGCGAATTTCCTGCTCTTTTGACTAGCCAGAATAATTTTCCCAGCTTTCCTTTAAGCTATAGCAATGTGCGCTGGCATATTTACAAATTACAGGAGGTGTCCAATATCTAAAAGTCTTATATTACAGGACTTATATCATGTTCGGTTGAATACTTACACTTTGGAGGAAGGAAGGCAGCGGGAGCTGGAGGCAGGAGGCAGAAGCGGTGCGACCCCGCGGGGCGCGTCAGACGCAAGGGAATGCGCACTCCTGTGAGGGAAGAAAGGGTTAAAAGGGATAAAGTTTTTTTATAACTGATTATCCGAACATGATATTACGCA
>NZ_JAAHHG010000067.1 GCF_010692555.1 Okeania sp. SIO3B5
ATCCCTCTGTGCTAATTTGTCTAAAGAAAAGTATGCTTCGCGGAAGATTTGACCATAAGTTTCTGTCATTTCTGCAAAGGTATTTAATGACTCCAGTACATATTTAGAATTACCTGCGAGTCGATGATGCAATGCTTCATCTATCAACAAAGATGTCAAAACAAAAGTATGCTTCGCGGAAGATTTGACCATAAGTTTCTGTCATTTCGGCAAAAGTATTTAATGATTCCAGTACATATTTAGAATTACCTGCGAGTCGATGACGCAATGCTTCATCTATCAACAAAGATGTCAAAACATTTGCTAATTCTTCTGGATTATCGGGAGTATAGAATAAACCATTAACATTTGGTTTTACCTGTTCAACAATGCCAAATACTGGAGTAGTAATTATGGGTAAATCATAAGTCATTGCTTCTCATATAACTCTATATTGGAAATTATTAGTAAAATTAAACCCACTAATTAATCCGTACATCTGTGCCATAATCCCTCTGTGCTAATTTGTCTAAAGAAAAGTATGCTTCGCGGAAGATTTGACCATAAGTTTCTGTCATTTCGGCAAAAGTATTTAATGATTCCAGTACATATTTAGAATTACCTGCGAGTCGATGACGCAATGCTTCATCTATCAACAAAGATGTCAAAACATTTGCTAATTCTTCTGAGTTATCGGGAGTATAGAATAAACCATTAATATTTGGTTTTACTTGTTCAACAATGCCAAATACTGGAGTAGTAATTATGGGTAAATCATAAGTCATTGCTTCTCATATAACTCTATATTGGAAATTATTAGTAAAATTAAACCCACTAATTAATCCGTACATCTGTGCCATAATCCCTCTGTGCTAATTTGTCTAAAGAAAAGTATGCTTCGCGGAAGATTTGACCATAAGTTTCTGTCATTTCTGCAAAGGTATTTAATGACTCCAGTACATATTTAGAATTACCTGCGAGTCGATGACGCAATGCTTCATCTATCAACAAAGATGTCAAAACATTTGCTAATTCTTCTGGATTATCGGGAGTATAGAATAAACCATTAACATTTGGTTTTACCTGTTCAACAATGCCAAATACTGGAGTAGTAATTATGGGTAAATCATAAGCCATTGCTTCTAATATGACTCTGGGGAAACTCTCGATGCGGGAAGTACAAACAAATATATCTGCTGCTTGATAATATTTTGCTGTTTCAGGAGTTTCTTTTACTATTTCTACTCGCTCTTGAATTTCTTCTGGTAATTCAGTCAAAAGTTCGTGTAATTTTAAACTGTAAAGATTTGGGCGATCGCCTACTAAAAAACATTTGATTTTTTGACTTTCTGTTTCAGGGATAAATGATAAGGCTTTTACTAAATCATGTTGACCTTTCCTTTCACAAACAGTACCTAATAATAGAATGACAATTTCATCATTTTTTACTCCTAAAGTTGACCTTGCCGATTGTTTTGACCATTTCTGAGCTGCGGATTTTAATAATTGTAAATCTAAGCCATTATGTACCACAGTAAAATTGTGATGACTATTTAAAGGTAGGTATTTATTTCGAGTAGCATCTGCCACAAAAATTACTCGATAAGGATAGCGGAAACATTCTAATGCTCTAGCAGCTATCTCTGTGCCAAACCGATTAAAATAAGTTTGCCAAGGTTGACTTTCATGTACATTCCAGACACTGGGAATATTTAACATTTGAGCTACATCTACCATGAAAAAGTTTTCTAAAGTATTGATATACATAACATCAATATTTAGTGCTTTTATTTCTTTGGCAAAACTAGCTAAAGCTTCATCATAAATATTTCTTTGATAAATATGTTCTAGTGGATTATCTAGAACAACTACCTGAATATTATGCTGTTCATAAATTTCTCTCAATTCTCCATCATTGACAGAAAAAATTATCGGTTTAACAATTCCATCATCTGCCAATTTTAGGGCAATTTCTAATTGATGAAGTGGCGCACCAGTCAAATCTAGGGAATTACTACACATCAATAATTTAATTTTGGGAAAAATGTCTTTCATCTCAGCGAGTAAGTTTTCCTCACTATAATTAACCAGTTCGTTTATTTCTGGTTGATTTGGAGAATTTGTCTCTAGTGCTGGATTATTTATTTGTGATTTTTGCTGATACTCATCAAATTTTGCCCGACTATTTATTTGTGGTTGATTTGGAGAATTTGTCTCTAGTGCTGGATTATTTATTTGTGATTTTTGCTGAGACTCATCAACTTTTGCCCGACTATTTATTTCTAGTTCATTTTGAGAATTTCCCACTTTTGCCGGACTACTTATTTGTGGTTGATTTGGAGAATTTGTCTCTAGTGCTGGATTATTTATTTGTGATTCTTGCTGAGACTCATCAACTTTTGCCCGACTATTTATTTCTAGTTCATTTTGAGAATTTCCCACTTTTGCCGGATTATTTATTAGTGGTTGATTGGGAGAATTTACCTCTAGTGCTGGATTATTTATCTGTGATTTTTGCTGAGATTCATCAAATTTTGCCGGACTATTTATTTGTGGTTGATTTGGAGAATTTGTCTCTAGTGCTGGATTATTTATTTGTGATTCTTGCTGAGACTCATCAACTTTTGCCCGACTATTTATTTCTAGTTCATTTTGAGAATTTCCCACTTTTGCCGGATTATTTATTAGTGGTTGATTTGGAGAATTTGTCTCTAGTGCCGGATTATTTATTTGTGATTCTGACTGAAACTCATTAACTTTTGCCGGACTATTTATTTGTGGTTGATTTGGAGAATTTACCTCTAGTGCTGGATTATTTCTCTGTGATTTTTGCTGAGATTCATCAAATTTTGCCGGACTATTTATTTGTGGTTGATTGGGAGAATTTACCTCTAGTGCTGGATTATTTATTTGTGATTCTTGCTGAGACTCATCAACTTTTGCCCGACTATTTATTTCTAGTTCATTTTGAGAATTTCCCACTTTTGCCGGACTATTTATTTGTGGTTGATTTGGAGAATTTACCTCTAGTGCTGGATTATTTATCTGTGATTTTTGCTGAGATTCATCAAATTTTGCCGGACTATTTATTTGTGGTTGATTGGGAGAATTTACCTCTAGTGCTGGATTATTTATTTGTGATTCTTTTGGGAAATTTCCAATTCTTGGCAGGTTATTTATTTGTGATTTCTGCTGAGACTCATCAAATTTTGCCGGACTATTTGTTTGTGGTTGATTTGGAGAATTTGTCTCTAGTGCCGGATTATTTATTTGTGATTCTTGCTGAGACTCATTAACTTTTGCTGGATTATTTATTTGTGATTTCTGCTGAGACTCATCAACTTTTGCCCGACTATTTATTTCTAGTTCATTTTGAGAATTTCCCACTTTTGCCGGATTATTTATTTGCAATTCTTGCTGAGAATTATGAGATTCTGACTCCTGACTCCTGACTCCTGACTCCTGATTCCTAGCTCCTAATTTTTGACTTTTGACTTTTGACTTTTGACTTGAAAGCTGTTGACTTTCTAGCTTTTGAATTTCTAAATTTTGACTTTTGACTTTTGACTTTTGACTTTTAATAAAAAACCGTCTTGGTTGAATTTCAAATAATTCACTTTCTAGAGAAAAATGAGGACTATAAAACCTATCTACCATCTGAGAATATTTCTGACGATAATTTGCTTCTTCCTGAGGATTATCAGAATAACCGCGACTCGTTCCTTCTTTATGAATTAATTCAGCATCTGGACAATAAACCGAACGATAACCTCTTTCCAAAAGTCGATAACCATAGTCAGCATCATTATAAGCAACGGCAAAATTTGACTCATCAAAACCACCTAAATCTAAAAATAATTGTCGAGAAGTTAACATACAAGCAGCAGTTACCGCCGAATAATTTCTTGACACAGAAGCTTGAGAAAGATAACCCCTATTTTCACTATGTAATAACTTAAAAGCATGACCTGCTAAACCATGATGTAAACCATGAATTACACCTGCGTGTTGAATCCTTTTATCGGGATAAATTAACTTAGCACCCACCGCTCCAACACCAGGGAATTGTGCATAACCAATCATTTGACTTAACCACTGAGGAGAAATAACCTCCGTATCATTATTTAAAAATAGAATATATTCACTATCAACCTGTTCTACAGCTCGATTATTAATGGCAGCAAAATTAAACTTACCCCCACTATTAGAAATAGAAAGAACCGATATATTTGCCGAACCAGAAAATGAACCTTTCAGACTTGCCAAATATTCTAAAGTCTCAGACTCATCACTTTCATTATCAATCACAAATACTTGATAATTCTGATAAGTTGTCTTTTTCAAAGACTCAATACAACCCTTCAATAAAATAACTTTATTTTTAGTCGGAATAATAATACTCACCGAAGCACCTTCGTCCGGAAAAATAGCCTTAAAAATCCCTAACTTTTCTCCCACTGCCCAATCTGGTTGATAAACATCTCCCTCCACACCACGACGTTTTAAACTTTCTTGAACCGCTGTTTCACCTGCTAAAAAACTTTTCGGTTTTTCCCCACCAGAAATAGCAGTAGAACCTGGAGAAGTTCGCCAATGATATAACACTAAAGGTAAATGCCCAACTTCACGAGAAATTTCCGTTGCTCTTAAAGCAAAATCATAATCTTGAGAACCTTCAAAACCAATTCTTAAACCTCCAACTCTCTCAAAAATTTCCCTTCTAACTACACACAAATGACCCATATACATATAGGAAAGTAACAGCTCTGGAGAATATTCCGGTTTAAATTGAGGATCGAATCTTTTCCCTTCCACATTAATTTTGTCATCGTCCGAATAGAGAAAATCTGTCTCTGGATTTTGACTTAAATATAAAGCCACCTCCCCCAAAGCATCAGGGGTAAGTTCATCATCATTATCTAAAAAGAGAATAAAATCTCCCGTAGCAAGTTCAGCAGCAGAATTCGTCGCAGCACTAATATTTCCATTCTCAGAACGAAATATTAACTTAATCCGGGAGTCCGTCTCAGCTATTTCCGTCAGAAATTCCCGAATATTTGGATTACTACTACAATCATCCGCTATGCAAAATTCCCAATTTTGGTACACTTGGTTTAGTACACTGCCTATTGCCTTGTCTAAAAATTCCACAGGTGGATTATAAACTGGCATAACCACAGAAATTTTAGGCAAAACTGTCTGACAACCCTCCAACCGAGCAATTAAATATTCAACCGAGCGATCGCCCCAATTATTCACCGCCAACCAAGCATCATAAACATCCACAGTTTCTGGCACCACAAATCCGGGAGGCGCTAATAATTCTCCTTCTTGCCATTGTTGCTGTCGATATATCTGTAATATTTGTCTAGCAATACCAGGTAATTCTGAGGGTAAGGGAATGATGCGACCTAACCTTTGCTTCCTTTCCGCAGTCCGTTTCCCAATAGCTTTGGCAAACTTAGATAATTTCTCCAACTTATCCTTAGCTTTTTCCCAGAAACTATAACGTCTTAGTTTTAAAACTTCCGAACAAGGGAAACCGACTATTTCCCCATTTTCTAAATGTGCTTCTAAACCAACCTCCCGTTTTCCGGGTGGAAGTTCCACCGTTGCTTCAAACCCACTATCTGAACTTCCGACTAAGTCTGGAAAAACCTCACCCACATCCTTTCGACGCAAACCATAAGCGCAGTCCACCGAAATATCCCCACATTTGAGAACTAACTTTGTAATTTTCTGTTCTGGATGGCAACACCAACCCGCAAATAAAATTACCCCCTCCCGTTGTTGCCAATTTGTAGGTGCATCAAAATTTGCCTCCACTGTAGATACCGATATTGGATAGGAGGCAAATTTATGCCACTTTCCTTTTTTATCTTGAGCTTCCAGAATTAATTGATAATTTCCTGGGGAGAGTTGTAGGGGGATTTGGAAACCAGAATTTTTAGCAGCGGAAATATCTGGAAATTTTTGAGCGACATCTAGTCGTTCAATATGGTAATTGCCTACAAAAATTTCTTCTCCCACTCTCCCACGAATAGCTTGGATATCCATACCAGCATTGCGAAAACACCAACCCACTATTTCTATTTGAGAACTAGCAAAATTCCAAGTAGGGGCGATTCGTGTTTGCGGAGCATTCCGTAGGAAATCCCCCGGAGAGTCGATAGAGAAAATGAGGCGCATTTGCAACCCACTCAATTTCCGTTTTAACCCAGACCATTTTTCTCGCAACTTCCAGAACTTGGAAGACTTCATCGCCGAAATTTCTGCCTTGAGAGTTTCGTTTTCGTAGTGTTGAGTTATGAGTTGAGCTTGAGTTTGCCCTAGATTAATTTCGGTTTGCTCCAAGATAGTCTGAGTTTGCCCCAAGATAGTCTGAGTTTGCCCCAAGATAGTCTGAGTTTTTCCCAATTCAGCTTGAGTCTGTTCCAGGGTGGTTTGAGTTTGCCCTAGTTGAGCTTGAGTTTGTTCAAGAGTGGTTTGAGTTTCCCCTAAATCTGTTTCTAATATTCCTATTTTGTTCTGAGACTCAGATAATTTGATTTGAGTAGCATCTAATTTCTGTTGAGTTTGCCCAAATTCTGTTTCTAATATTCCTATTTTGTTCTGAGACTCAGATAATTTGATTTGAGTAGCATCTAACTTTTGTTGAGTTTGCCCAAATTCTGTTTCTAATATTCCTATTTTATTCTGAGACTCAGATAATTTGATTTGAGTAGCATCTAACTTTTGTTGAGTTTGCCCAAATTCTGTTTCTAATATTCCTATTTTGTTCTGAGACTCAGATAATTTGATTTGAGTAGCATCTAACTTTTGTTGAGTTTGCCCAAATTCTGTTTCTAATATTCCTATTTTGTTCTGAGACTCAGATAATTTGATTTGAGTAGCATCTAACTTTTGTTGAGTTTGCCCAAATTCTGTTTCTAACTGTTGAAGTTTAGTTTGAGATGCTTGTAATTTAATTAGATTACCGTCTAGTTGTTGTTGAGTTTGACCTAATTCTGTTTCTAATATTTCTATTTTTTGCTGAGATTCTTGTAACCTAATTTTTTTTCTATCTAGTTCGACTAAACTTTGCCCTAATTCTGTTTCCAGTCCTAGTAATTTTTTCTGAGATTCAGTTAATTTGATCTGAGTACCGTCCAGTTGAACTAAAGTCTTACCTAGTTCTGTTTCTAGACTTAATATTTTTGCTAAAGCTTCTTGAAATCTTGTTGCTGAGTTACTGAGTTGTGCTTGAGTTTGTCCTAGAGCTATTTCTAATCTAATGACTTTCTTTTGAGAATCATCTAATTTAATTTTGGCACCTTCAAATTGTGCTTGAGTCTGTCCTAGTTTTCTCTCTAATGTAGCAACTTTGGTTTGAGATTCTTGTAATTTTGTTACTTTACCGTCCAGTAGAGATTGGGTTTCTCCTATTTCTGTTTCTAGTGCCTCTAACTTTTTAACAGACTCTTTGAGCTTAATTTCTCTACTATCAAGTTGTTGCTCAGTTTCACCCAGTTGTTTTTCTAGATTATCTACTTTTTGCTGTGCTTCTCGAAAAAATTCTTGCCTTTTTTTGACATCTGTTTCTAACAGATTAATTTGTTTTTCTAAACCTCTAATATTCAACCAGTCTTTAAATTCCCAGAATTGGCAATCATTCCGGACATTTGTGACTAATTCTGCTCCTGTACGGGCGAATCGCGATTCGCCCCTACCACCTAAACCAATTTTTTCTAGTTGTTGATAAACCTCTAACGCTTCTGGGAAATATTTTTCTATGAGCCCAGGCCTACTGGTTTTAATAATATCCTTTACTAATAAAGATTCTGCAAAATTTCCTGGAGGAGGTGTTGGTAAATCTACTTCAAATTTATCGTTAACTGCTTGAATAAAACCTTCAGGATTTTTGCCAATACTATCAACCTTTGCTATTAAACATTGCCCAGAAAAACTTTGATAAAAATCTAAAATTCTTTGATTAGAATTCAGCCACATTTTTACTGCTATTTCTGGCTTTTCCGATAACTTTTTATCCGTAGCTCGTCGATAAAGAGAGTCTGCTACTTCCCACGGCGAACGATAAACAAAAATAAACTTTGCATCTGGTAATAACTCCAACCAAAAGTTTAAAAATAATGTTGTTCTCGGGTCTTTCCATCCCCAGCTTTTTCCAGCTCTAGCTTTTTTTTCTATATCTTGACTTTCTTCACGATTTTTAATTAATCGTTTAGCTGCTTTTAAATATTGTTTCTTAACAGGAATTTCTGTAATTTCAACATTACTTCCTAAATCATCCAAACCTTGGGAACCTAATATTCCTTTTTGCAGTTCCACAAATTCAATATCTTCAAAATGCCCCCTAACATTTCCATACTCCGGCCCTACTAAATTTTCTCCAATATTTACCCCTACACTCTGAAATAAAGAAGCTGTTAAAGAGGTTCCCGAACGGTGCATTCCTGTAATAATAAAAACTGTTGATTTCATCTAAATTTTTCTCCTTATATTAAACAAAATTTGCAAAATTCCAAGATACTAAATAATTGATAATTGATAATTAATAATTAGAGTTTGCTGATTAATCATCAAAGCATTGCCAAATAAAGAATTTAGCATTTTTTGGGTCGAAAAAAGTTCAAGCTTTTAGGTTGCTCAGGTTCAAAAAGTTAGCATTTTTAGGAAACAAGGGCGAAAAAATTAAGGGGCAATTCTTTATCCTACTTCCTCTATAGTTCCCATTTCTCCTAACTCCTAACTCCTGACTCCTGACTCCTACACTTACTCATAAGATTTTTTCAGCAAACCCTAATTAATCAGCAATTACAGCATTTAATCTGAGAATTACTTCTCCATAATACTGAGGAATTTCTACTTCTATTACTCCATATAATTTCATCTGATTTTTCTCCTTATATTCAACAAAATTTGCCAAACTACCAGATACTGGGTTAACGGCAGTTAACTCCCACTATCTGTTTTGATGCTAGAGATATTATGGTGTGTAATTACAGCATTTAATTTGACAACTACTTCTCCATAATACTGAGGAATTTCTACTTCTATTACTCCATATAATTTCATCTGATTTTTCTCCTTATATTCAACAAAATTTGCCAAACTACCAGATACTGGGTTGACGGCAGTTAACTCCCACTATCTGTTTTGATGCTAGAGATATTCTGGTGTGTAATTACAGCATTTAATCTGAGAATTACTTCTCCATAATACTGAGGAATTTCTACTTCTATTACTCCATATAATTTCATCTGATTTTTCTCCTTATATTCAACAAAATTTGCCAAACTACCAGATACTGGGTTGACGGCAGTTAACTCCCACTATCTGTTTTGATGCTAGAGATATTCTGGTGTGTAATTACAGCATTTAATCTGAGAATTACTTCTCCAGAATACTGAGTAATTTCTACTGCTACTACTGCATATAATTTCATCTGATTTTTCTCCTTATATTCAACAAAATTTGCCAAACTACCAGATACTGGGTTAACGGCAGTTAACTCCCACTATCTATTTTGATGCTAGAGATATTCTGGTGTGTAATTACAGCATTTAATCTGAGAATTACTTCTCCATAATACTGAGGAATTTCTACTTCTACTACTCCATATAATTTCATCTGATTTTTCTCCTTATATTAAACAAAATTTGCCAAACTACCAGATACTGGGTTAACGGCAGTTAACTCCCACTATCTATTTTGATGCTAGAGATATTCTGGTGTGTAATTACCGAATAATTAACTAATTAATAATTAAATAATTCAGGTTTAAAGCCTCCCCTTTTAAGGGGAAAAAAAGAAATAATATTTCCTTATATTCAATTCCGTAACGGTTTTAACCAGAGGTAATTATCAATTATCCATTATCAATTATCCATTAATGAAAGCATTTAATCTGAGAATTACTTCTCCATAATACTGAGGAATTTCTACTTCTACTACTCCATATAATTTCATTTTATTTTTCTCCTTATATTAAACAAAATTCGTCAAATTACCAGATACTGGTTTGACGGCAGTTAACTCCCACTATCTATTTTGATGCTAGAGATATTATGGTGTGTAATTACAGCATTTAATCTGAGAATTACTTCTCCATAATACTGAGGAATTTCTACTTCTACTACTGCATATAGCGTTTCCTCCCCCTTTACTATTCCCTATTCCCTATTCCCTATTTCGATATTAAGCAAAATTAGCAAAATTCCAAGATACCATTACTTCCTGTTCTGCTGCTAGGGATATTCTATCTGTAATTACAGCATTCAATCTGACAACTACTTCCCCAGAATACTGGGGTACTTCTACTTCTACTACAACATAATTAGTTTTGCCAAATATATGATTGTGATTAAAAGGAATAGTTTTTTGTACTAATATTTTTCCATCCTCATTTTTAATCACCTCAATTTCACATTCTATTGAATAAGCAGCAATAGGTTCTATTTGTGGATAAACTCGAAATCTTTTTTGACCTTCAATTTGAAATTTAATTTCAGTCTGACACTTATGACTACCCGGTAAAATTTTCTCAGCAAATTTCCAAGTTTCTCCACCATCAAATAAAGGTAGTTGGTCAACTTTTTGTTCATTCTTTATTTTTTCCTCTTTCCCATTTTCAACTTCTTCCTCTATAACTTTTGACTTTTGACTTTTGACTTTTGAATTTATAAAAGCTTTTGACTTTTGACTTTTGACTTTTGACTTGATAACTTCTTCCTTCCTTCTTAGAGGTTGAGCAACTAAACCACCAGAAATTGGCTTTTGTAAAATATATAAATCTTGCCCATTTGCCATATTACTTTGAGGAAATCTTTGAATATGTTTGAACATAGAAAATATTTTCTGATAAGCTGCTGGTGTATGTAATGCTGCAACAGTATGTTGACCTTGACCATCTGCTTCTCCTTGATGGTCTAGATACAAAAATAATCCCTCTTCACCAATACTATACATTTCAGCTTGATGAGTATTTCCAGTGCGAAAAATATCATAAACTATCGGAAAAAATTGAGGTCCGTGAAGTGTCATAAATAATATTCCACCAGGGCGTAATACTCGATAAATATCCCAGGCCCAAAGATGTTGTAAATCTAAACGTAGGTGTGTGAATACTGAGACAGCATTGACTAGGTCAAATTGATTATTTTCAAAAGGTAATGGAGGTTGAATATTATTCTGTTTGACTGTGGCAAATTTGATATTTTCTTCACACCATTGAGCACATTCAGGAAAAACGTCACAACCAAATAGTTTTTGATTGGGCAAAAGTTCTGGTTTAAATGCCATTAAATAACGTCCTACTCCACAGCCAAAATCTAGAATATTCTCAAATTGATGAAAATCAAATCCTGCTTTTTGCAGATAATTTTTTACTGTATATTTGAGGTCATCAAATGAACTAAGAAAAGCTTTAACACTGGAGTTACCACTAATTCTGAGTAACAGGTGATTTGGTGGTAATAAGACAATGGAATTAACTGGAGAAATATTAACAACTCGCTCTAAATGGAAATTATTAATAATTTTGACCAAGATAACGTCATCTGGGGATAAATGTTCACTGTTAATGCTGTATGACCATTGATATTTTTTGGTTTGACTTTCGTCTTTTAGCAAACAGCTTTTTACTTTTATTCCATTTACTAAAATAGCTACTTCTTCTACTTTTTCTTCAGCATTAATATCTGCTGCCCATCCTTCTATATAAATATCTCCTGTAGATGTAACTTCGATACTTTTACAACCACCATCAGGATGACAATAAAAGTTCAATAATTCATCTATTTGTTCTACAACTTCTAACCTCTGAGTTCCAATTTCTGAATTATGACTTTGACTTCTAACTTCTGAATTTATCAAGACTTCTTCCTTCTGACTCCTAACTCCTAATTCCTCCCTCCTGTCTCCTGTCTCCTGTCTCCTGACTCCTGAGTTCCACACAATATATAAGTCATGATATCCACAAAGACCTTTTTTAATCCTATGCCATTTTGCCTTTCCCTTAGTTGCTTGATGAATAATTTTACCTACCCATTTTTCTCCTACATAAGTAACTCCATAATTTTCAGTGTTGAGAAAAAGACTTTCACTTTCTGGAGTAAAGTAAATTTCTTCTGCATCTGTTTCTGTTTCTATAGTCATTAAAGATAAGTCATGGGTACTAAAGATTAATATGCCCTTTTCTGTCAATAAACTATATAACTTTTCTAACCAACCACTAAAAGTTTTTTGGGGAGTGTGACTAAAAAATGAACAGGCAAAAATGCAGTCAAATGTTTGATTTAGTTGATAATCTTCAGGATGATTAGTTGAAACTATCCCCTCTACTCCAAGTAAATTTTTTTGAAATTCTACTGCTTGAGAATAAATATCAGAAATCCAAATTTTATGAGCTGGTATTTCCTGAAGTAAAAATCTACTAAAGCGCCCATAACCACTGGCAAAATCTAGAAAAGAAGAGATATTTTCAAAGCCATCAAAATGCCATTCTACAATTTGTTTAACTGCATCTAATATTCTTTTGCCATTAGAAAAATATCGTAGTAGTGCTTCATCAATATTTCCTTCAGTATTTTTCAAAGCATAGAGATACATTTCATCCTGTGGATGAATATTTACCTTCATTTCTTCAGGTTTTCTAGTTTGGTCTTGAATAAATGTATCTATAATTAGCTGATTATCTATTTCATTTTTTTCAGGATTCATATTTTTAAATAGGTTTTAGGTTTTGGAAAAATACAAATAAAGAAGGAAGTTATGCTTAAGGAAAAATTTAAGCATTTCCTGCGGAATGCTGCGCAAACAGCGGTCAGCTAGCCTCCTATGGTCGGAACTTTCCTACGGAATGCTACGCAAACGTTAACAGCTATCAGCTTTATAGAATTCAAAGTATCAGTAATAGTAATTGCCCATTACTTAACCTTAGCAGTAAGTGCGAGCCACATCTACATTTCCCTCCATAGAGTTGAAAATTTAGTAGAAGTTAAACGAGTACTTGCTTCATTCATTTTTATTTCTGATAGCAGTCAGCTATCAGCAACAATACTCTCTTCTTAAGGACAGTGTTTAAATTAACAACTGACTTTAAGCGCAAGGGAGTGAACTTTTGTAGTAAGACAATTAAATATTGCTTTTATCCTAAACTAAAAGCAATAGCTGATAGCTGATGGCTGACGGCTGTTTGCGCAGCATTCCGGAGGAAATGCTTACCAATTTTAAGTACTCCCTTTGACCAGAAAATTAGATTTCAAGCTTCTCCTTATAAAGAGGATAAAAAAAGGAAATTCAGTATTTTAAGCCTTCTGTTTTCCTAGGTCATGCTGCGCAAACAGTAGGAGTTACTGTTAACTGATAACTGATAACTGAAATGACGGTGGGGTATTAAATTCGCAAAAGAAAATAGAAAAAAAATTAATAATTTTACTGTAATTCAATACGTTTTAGAGCAGACAAAAATTTATCTGATAGAGAACGTAAAAATTAGCTTTTTTTACATTACATATTTGACCAAAAAATTATTAACTGAACCGTATTGTACCGTATTAATTTTATAGCAGTCGAAGGAAAGGTTAAAACAGTTCAAAATTTAAAATTCAGACAAAATAAGACTTTTCCTTATTTCTCTTTCCTTCTGCTATACATAAGCATAATACCTGTTGCCAGATGAGCTGTTGCCTGTTGCCTAAAACAAACGAATTTTGTACCTAACCAGCATGATAATTACTATATAAATGTCATATTTTTAATCTTTAAACTAGGTTCTATTAAAAAGTCAACTACTCCAGTACCACATGAATCACTACAATGCTGCACTCTAAACATAGCAATATCAATGCAACGGGATAAATATGTTAGATGGTCCCCTGCCATACCAACAACTCCAGCATTTAAAAAATATACCCCAGGATTTAGCAAACATTTAAACTTAAATTTCACTATAACTTTCTGCTGTGCTTCTACATATTCTACTGATTTAGTATAACCATGTAATGATGCTCCACCTAAGTCAAATCCACTCAAAGTTTTAATCAACATTCCAAACCTAACTTTAGATGTAGAGTTAATAAATTTTACTGTATAAGTATAGTAATATTCTCGACGATTAATTAAATGATTTACTCTCTTACCATCCAAAGTAATAATATGAGGGTCAATAATTTCCGAACCTTTATTAGGATAATGTATCGTATTTGAAGGTATCATTTCCGGGTCATAAATTTCTTCATATTCTGTTGATTCTGAAATTTCATTTTCACTACTTTGTTCTGATTGAGATGATTTTTCATCTGTTTCTTCATCATCCAAGAAATCCTTAACTGTTAAATTAGGAATCTGACGAATTTCTTCCCTAATTGATGGAATTTTATCAGGAAAAGCATAAATTAATTTCTGATATTTAGATACCACATATTTAGGAGCATGATAAAGTAACATTTCACCATGATCCATCAAAATTGCTGAATCACAAAGTTGTACAACTGTTGAAGCAGCATGAGATACAAATAAAATTGTTCCACCCCTTTCTTGAATGTCTTGAATACGAGCAAAACACTTTCTCTGAAATGCTTCATCTCCCACCGAAAGTGCTTCATCAACTACTAAAATATCTGGGTCAACACTTGTCGCTACAGCAAATCCCAACCTAATAAACATTCCACTAGAATAAGTTTTTACAGGCTCGTCAATAAAATCTCCAATGTCGGCAAAACCAGCAATTTTATCAAATTTTTCTTCTATTTCTGATGGTTTTAATCCTAATAATTGACCATTAAAAAAAACGTTTTGCCTACCTGTAAACTCTGGATTAAATCCACTCCCAAGTTCCAAAAGTGCAGAAACTCTACCTTGAACTTTTACCGTTCCAGTTGTCGGTGTAAGAGTACCAACAATTATTTGTAGAAGAGTACTTTTTCCCGAACCATTCCGCCCCACAATTCCTAAAGTATGCCCTCTTTCTATTTCTATACTTATATTTTGCACTGCCCAAAATTCATCAGCACGACTTTTTCCTGGGAATAGAATTTCTTTTAAACGGTCTACCGGATGCCGATATCGTTTAAAGCATTTAGAAACATTTTGCAGTGAAATTACAGTTTCAGCCATGAATTTTCTGGGAAATATTAATCTTTAATATATAATACAAATTGATAAATGTTTTCTACAAATACCTAAGGTATTTATTAGAATTCAGGAGGTAAGTATTCATCTATTAGCTGTTAGCTAGCCTCCTACAGAGGAACTGTGTTAACAGCAACAATATTTTCTTCTTAAGAACAGTATTTAAATTAACAACTGACTTTAAAAGCAAAGGAAGCAACTTTTGTAGTAAGACAATTAATAAAGCTTTTATCCTAAACTAAAAGCAATAGCTGTTAACGCAGTTCCTCCGGAGGAGGCTGGCTGATGGCTGACTCCTGAATGCTTAGTTCAGGAGTCAGGTAGAGGAGCCGTTGGATTGTCGATCCACAGAAGTCATAATTAATCTCTTCAATACCAGCTTTTAGGTCAGAAATTCTCTTTTTTATCAAAGGGATATCTCCTTTTTTTTTGACTTATTTATTATTTAAATTTAAAGAAGAGGAAGAGACTTTAAGAATTCATTATTCTGTCTTCAGAGAGTATTCATTATTGAAAAAGTATTAGTGAGCATTACTATCTATTTTTATAGATTAAGGTGTTTTTATTTAGGGCTTGCTGATTAAATATAAAAACATTTACATATAAATACTTTAGTCTTTTTAGGTCTGTAATACCTTGGTTTTCAACTCTTCACACTCAAAAAGGAGCGTATTTTAGGCGCATAGTTGGGCAGAAAAATCATTCTTACAATTCTTACTCCTACCTCTTCTAAATTCCTATTTCTCCTGTCTCCTGTCTTCCCCTCCAGGGAGGGGTTAGGGGTGGGTTGTCTCCTGTCTCCTACCCCAGCAAAAAGACTTTCCATACGCAAACCCTATTTATAAAACATCTGCAAAAGCAGGACGTAATTTTATATACACCCACAAGCCAAAATAAAATATTAATACAGACATCAAAGCAGCAATTCCTAACTCTCCCCAGTGTTTAATTTCTCCTACTAAAACCAGGTCACGATATACTTCAGCGATCGCTGTTAAAGGATTACACCAAAATACCCATATTCGCCAATTTTCAGGAATTACATCTGCCGGATATACTATTGGTGTAACGTAAAACCAAAGATTTAAAATTACTCCTAAAGTCTGAGGAATATCCCGTAAAAATACTGTTAATCCTGCGGTAAAATAACCTAAACCTGCGGTTAATAAAAGCTGCGGTAAAAATACTATTGGTAATAGCCATAATGTTTGATGGAGTACCCCAGATGATATACATACCATTCCTGTTAAAACTATTAATCCAAATGTACTTTCTATAAAAGTTGAAAAAACCGGAACTAAGGGCAATAAACTAAGGGGAAATACTACTTTTTTGACTAAATTAGGTTGTCCAATCACAGCTCCAGAAGCTTGAGTTAATCCATTAGTAAAAGCTAGCCAAGGTATTAAACCAGCAAATAACCATAATCCAAAAGTTACCTTACTATCTTCAGGTAGCCCTTCTAGGTTAAGCTTGACTTTAAGAATAACTGAAAATACATAAGTATAAATTAAAAGTTGGGATACTTGATTAAGTAATGGCCATAAATTCCCCAGAATAGATCCTTTATATCTAGCCTCTAAATCTCTTCGTACTAATGTTAATAACAGGTTCAGATTTACCAACCAATAAGTATTGACCACAGTTAGCCACCTACTAACCCTGCTAGTTTTGCGGACAATTCCTTTCATAGTCCTATGATTTTCCCTTTTCTCCTCTACACCACACTTAAGCAGAATTGCTCACGCTAAGTGTATATAATCTACTGTTTCCACCTACTAAACAATCAGCAGTTTAATTACTTTTTGCTAGTAGACGGCTACAGTTTTTGAGATTATATCAGGGGATTGCTCAAAATACTCTCTACAGATTAAAGTTATTACCAAATATATGTGGTACACTTATAAATTTAAGCTAATACAAAACTAAGAAAGTAATGGTTCAATTGCTTGCTGAATTACCTTTAACTGTTCATCATCGTAGCCCCAACGTTCTAGAAACTCCTTGTAATTTCCCACTCCAGTAGTTGTACTTTGATATAATTCCTCAATTTCACCTTTTAAGGTAGGAATATCTACACTTTTAATTAGTCTTGTGGTTCGCGATCGCACTCTTTTTGATTCATTGGCTGTCTCCTCATCTTGATTTCGCTGATGGTGGACTACCATTGCCGAACACATGGCCAGATTTTTCACCAACAGTTCTACCACTATTTCTGGAGCTGACTCTAAGGCTTTAAATATTGATGGTGATGGATTATCTGCTAAAGGTCTAGAATCTGTAAGATAACTAACGAAAAATCCTCTAGCACCATTTTTACTCTTGACTAAATCTCCAATTAATGACCCTATTTTATCTTCCGATAACTGGCCTGTTTCTATCTCAGACATTATTTCTTGAGTTAAGGCGATCGCTTCTTCAAATGTTATATTTTCTGGTATAGATAATGATGTTGATTTCATAGCTTGGGACATTTTCTTAAATATACTTTCTTGTATTGTAAAGTTTTAACACAAATACAATCAAATATAGTCAAATATAGTCATTCATGTTAATCTATAGACATGAAACTCTCAGACTATGCTAAAAAAGTAGGAATAAGTTATCGAACAGCCTGGAGGTGGTGGAAACAAGGGAACTTAACAGGTTATCAGTTGCCTTCTGGTACAATTATTATCACCGATGAGTACAATTCCAAACCAGATGTGGTAGCTTGCATTTATGCAAGAGTGTCCAGTGCAGAAAACAAAGATCATCTAGATAAACAAGCTGAACGGTTAAAAAATTATGCCATTGCTAAAGGCTATAAAATCTATACAATAGTTCAAGAAATTGGCAGTGGTTTAAACGATAATCGGAAACAATTGGCTAAGATTCTAGTTGACCCCAACTATAATGTTTTGATTGTCGAACATAAAGACCGTTTAGCCAGATTTGGTACAAATTATATAGAAATTTTGTTAAAAGAACTAGGTAAAGAAGTTGAGATTGTTAATTCAAGCGAGGAAAAACAAGATGAGTTAATGGAAGACTTAATCGCTATTATTACTTCTTTTTGCTCGCGAATTTACGGATTAAGAAGCTCGAAACGAAAAACTGAAAAGATGATTGCTGAGTTAAAATCTCAGGAAGGCTGATTTAGCTAGCTGAAATATATATTATTAACTAGGGCTTGCTGATTAATTCTAAAAGTATTGACTGATATTGGTTTTAGCGTTTTAGAGTTGAAAAAAGTACCAGCTTTTCGGTGGTAAGAGCTGCAAACAGCTAGTATTTTGGGATGATTATGGCAGAAAAATTGAGAGACAATTGTTACTCCTACCTCCTAGCTTATTCCCTGTTTCTCCTGTCTCTTGTCTCCTGTCTCCTACCTCAGCAAAAAGACTTTCCATACGCAAACCCTAACTAGCTATGAGCTAGCCTTTTGTAGAGGAATGTAAATAATGTTAGATATCATTTCCTATTTATGGCCATAATTTCTTCCAAAAAACAATCTCCACAACCAGAAAGGCCAGAAGATAACATTTTCTCAGCCTCAGAAAAAAAAACTTCATATAAAACCAAAAAATCAAAATCTCAGGCTGAATTAGAGGAAGTAGAAGCTCTATTAGAAGCACAGGCAACTACAGCAGAAAAGAGTAGTAGTCAAAATGAAGAAAAAATCCGACCTCAAAAGTTAGCCGAATATATCGGACAAAAAGACCTGAAAGAAGTATTGAATATTGCGATTTCGGCGGCTAAATCTAGAAAAGAATCTCTAGACCATTTACTATTGTATGGTCCTCCTGGATTGGGCAAAACTACTATGTCTCTAATATTGGCAGCAGAAATGGAAGTTAACTGTAAAATTACTACTGCTCCTGCCATTGAAAAACCTAGAGATATAGTTGGTTTGCTAGTAGGTTTACAAAAAGGGGATATTTTGTTTATAGATGAAATCCATCGCCTTTCCAAAATGACAGAAGAAATACTTTATCCGGCGATGGAAGACTTTAGACTAGATATTACAGTCGGGCAAGGAAAAACATCTAAGACTAGGAGTATTCCTCTAAAACCTTTTACTTTGGTAGGAGCAACTACTAGGGTTGGTTCTCTAACTTCTCCTCTGCGCGATCGCTTCGGAATTATCCAGAGGTTACGTTTTTATGAGGTTGATGAACTGAGTCTAATTATTCTCCGAGCAGCAAAACTTTTAAATACGGATATTACAGAGGATGGTGCTGAGGAGATTGCCCGTCGTTCCCGGGGTACGCCTCGAATTGCTAATCGTTTACTTCGGCGGGTTAGAGATTATTCGGAAGTGAAAAAGTTGACTCCGATAAATGCTGAGGTTGCAGGTGAAGCTTTGGAGTTGTTTAATGTTGACCCTCTAGGTTTAGATTGGACAGACCGTAATTTATTAAGGACGATGATTGAGAATTATAATGGTGGCCCTGCTGGCTTAGAGACAATGGCAGCAGCCACAGGGGAGGATGCTCAAACTATTGAGGAGGTTTATGAGCCATATTTGATGCAGATTGGGTTTATGCAGCGCACTCCTCGTGGTCGGGTTGTGACGGCTGCAGCTTGGAGGCATTTGGGTTTTACTCCGCCTGATGAACAGTTGAGTTTAAAGTTATGAAATTTTAATTTGGTTATGATTTTGGAGGCAAGCTATTTGTTTTTGTTGTAGTTTAGTTTTGTTATAGATAAGGAGTTATGAACCGCCATAAGATTTTTTTCTACGAGATTTATTATTAATCTACAGCGGTTTTAACTTTTAGGAAATGAGCGATCGCTTAATCTGCCTCAAATTTTGAAATATCTGTTGAAGATATTATCGTGCTTTCAAGAATCCCCTGATTGTCTCTACTGGAATAGAGATTGCAGGATTATTAAATATTGCTTTTAATGCCTGAATACCTCCTGCTTCTAAAGCACTGATTAGTCGTTTTCTAAGAGTTGGATTATCATTTATTTGCTGTTGAATAGCTGTTTCTGCCAAAGCTTCATTTGCAGTTATGGGATTTTGGGCAAGATGTTCTAATAGTGGTTGAATTTTCTTTCTAAGTTCCTGAATTTCTACTTCTAATTGATAATTTTCAAGTCTTTCGTCAATCTTTCCTGTCTTTAAATTACCATTACTTACATCTATATTTTGCATATTCATAGATGTATTATTTTCCTCAGAAAGTGAATCTTTAGGAGTGTGAATATCTCCAGTTTTTATAGTAGCATCTTTCATTGAGCCACTGACTGTAATAGATGTATTATTTTTTTTGCTCATAGTTTTATCTCTTGTTTTTACATAAACTCAGTGTAGCATTTTTCAAAGAGTTGTAGAAAATGGTTAACCTGAAATAGTTTCCAATAACTAGGTTGTTTGAACTGCTACTTTTATTTCAAATGGAAATCCAGTAAGAACTAAGTTTCCTCATTCTCTTCATCGGATGAATCATTAGATTGAGTTTCATTATTATCTAGAGTATTATCTTTATTTTGTTCTAGCTCTTCATTAGAATCTGTTTCAATAATATTTCCTGTAGCAAATGAACTATCGCTCACCTCTCCTTGAGTATTTATTGAGGAATCATTGAAGTCTTCACCAGCACTTTTTGCATTGGCATTTGCGTAAGTATTGAATATATAACTAGCTCCTTCTTTTGACAGATTAGTAATGACTGCAATGGCTGATTTTTCTCCTTTAATTATCTTTAAAAAATCTTCTGCACTAATTTGTATTTCACCATCTCTTTTCGGATTCCAATCAATGCAAGAAATAGTGCAATTATTTTCATTTAACTTAATACCTCCTCTTTGGGTTTGAAAAAAATTGGCGCAGTTAAGGATACATTTATCTATCTTTAATAGGGTTAAATCTGCGTATCTAAAATCAACTCCTGTTAAGTTACTATTTAAAAATTTACTACCTCTTAAATTACCATTGCAGAAAGTAGCTCTCACTAGCTCAGAGTTATTAAATTTGGCATCTATCATTTTTACTTGAGATAAGTTGACTTCATTTAAACTGCAATCTTCAAATTCACTACCTGAAATATCAGCAGATAAAAGATCCGCTGACTTCATAACTTTGCCAGCAAAATTAGTTTTAACAAATTTACAGTTACGAATTTTAGATTTGCGTAAGCTTGTTCCTTCAAAGTTACTTTCTTCAATTATCGTATTTTCACTAATGTCAATCAAATTCATTAAAGCACCATTAAATTGACATTTACTGATTGTAGGATTATGAGTTTTTCCCTCCTTAATAGGAGAGTCTAGTTTAACTCCAATATAACAATTAATTAATTCATCATTATTATCATTTTGCTTCTTATTTTTATCTACCTGTGTTCTAAAAACCTTAAATTGAGAATCAGAAAAGATGGTCTCTGAAAATTCACAATCGTAAAATCTACAAGCTACAAGTTGTGCTGAGGAAAAATCAGTTTTAGATAAATTGCAATCTTCAAATTTGCTACAAAGTATAGCTGTTTTAAAGCTAGAAGCAGTCAAATCACAATTGTCAAAAATCAGTATTTCATCATTTTCTATTTTCTGCTTAGTATAAACGGTACGACAATTATCAAAAGTAGCCTTTGTTAAATTATTACATTGAGAAAACTCGACCTGAATTAACTGTGAATTACTAAACTTTGCACGATTAAGATTAGAGTTGAAAAATTTAACCTGCTTAAGGAAACTATTAGAAAAATTTACACCTTGAAGTTGAGCTTCAGAAAACTCTACATTAACTAACTGACAGTTAGCACATGAAAGTCCATCAACTACTACTTTCAAATTTGAAAACTTAGTATCTACTACTCTAATTCCAAATTCACTACATTTTTCCAGAAATATTGTTGGCTCAATAGTATCTAAATCCTCTTGATTAACTTCGGCTTTAAATATTATCGTAGCTAAGTTATTGCCGATTTCTATTTTATCTCCCCCTCTAAGTGAACCTGTAGTTGAACGAAGAGAAGTTTTAGTTTCTTGGTCAATATATTGACAGAATTTGAAACCATTAACTCTTGACCAAGAAATTCTGAGAAAAAACCAGTATTTTGAAGTTAAAGGTAATTGCTTTTTTTCCTCTAAGGATTCTACTAATATTTGAGGTTCATTTAGACTACCGTAAACTATTACATTGCAAAGGGTTCCTTCATATAAATAGGGTACTTCAAATAATTCTGGGTCAGAATTTTGCTGACTTTTAATTTTAAGAGAAAAACTAATCTTCATAGCTATCAAAAACTTTAGTTAGACTTTACTATCAATAACATCTTTTATCTGTGCTGATACTTTTGAAGGATTATTCATAATTTCCTCTGCTGTGAATACTAAACTTTGTATTCCTTCTACGGTGTGCTGATTAAATCTAGATTTAAAATTAATTTCATCTTCAGGAGTCCATTTTTTTTCTTTTCCTTTGAATTCTTCATCTCGGCAATACACAACAACATTATAGTCATCAAAATCTAAGACTAGACACTTTGGTAAACCTTGCTTTGGTGCATATTCCCTCACAATAGGTTTTGGCAAATGTTCGTTTTGTATTGCCTCAAACAGCAGATACGCAACAGGAGATAATTCTGATGGTAGTCGTAAATCTTCCTCTGATTTGCCATAGTTTTTCAAGTAGTATGTGCGTTTTTCAATCACTTCATTGTTACTCTCTGAAGAAATATCTATTTGAGGAGGTTGAGGAAAATTCAGTTCTTTAACTGACTCATCCAAACTAGATAATTTTTCAAGAATATTTTTACTTTGAGAAGCAAAATCTACAATTAGTTTTTTAACTGGATTAAAATTTTTCTTTAACTCACGCATAGAATCTGAATACTCTTTATAATCAATCAGCTTATCCTCAAGCCCTTGTATTTTTTGGATGTACTTTACTTTTTGATCATATATTTCCCGTTTGTATAAATTTTTAATTATGGTTTTACTTATAAATAAGGTAGAAATAGATAATACTGCTGCTATGATAAGAGATGTCACGGCTCTCCAATTGTCATCAGAATTCGGTACAACATTTAACATAGCTATAAACGTTAGATAGATATCTGCTAGAAATAAAAACCATATTAAAGGTATGCCTAAAAACTTTAACCTTTTAAGTAGAATTCCAGACTCGTCTATTAAAGAAGCAATGGGTAAAAATGTTGTTACTAGCAAGCTTATTAAAGTTTTGCTCGGAATACTAAAAATTTGATCAGAATCTAATTCAAATAAATTTCCTAAACCCTTATTTAGTATGGCAAGCTGAGAAAGACTAAGGATTAATAAGAATCCTATAAGTAACCATGGTATGAGCGAATCAATAACAAAAAAGCCTGCGTTTTTTTGACTCCGATATCTTTCAAGTCGCTCGCAGTATTCTTTATGATTCTTTGAGCTAAATTTATTCATAATTATACTTCAAATTAACAATCAGTTCTATGTGAATAAAAAAAAATTCATCAGTTCCAATCTTTTGGTATTGCGCAAGCTCCCTCATTTTGAATAGGGTCATACTTAACTATTTTATCTTGACTTTCTATAAGTTCAGCAACATATTTTCCTATATATAAACCTCCTTTTCCCACCAAACTTTCTACTTCACTAGCTAGGTTTGTGCTAACTTCATTTTTGGTACTCTCTAGCTTATCTTTTGCCCTTAACACAGACATTAGATTTTTATATTCTCTGATTCTAAAATAATTTTCATTTCCTATTCTATCCCAAGTATACTTATCAATAAAAATCTTAGTTTTCGCTTCTCTAATCTCTATAGGAAGAGACAAAATAAAAATAATACTTACAATATCTGAATCGCTAATTAATAAATTTCTTTCCATACTAGCGTGAAAAACCACTTCGTCTCCCTCAGTAGACCATTTGCCAGCAAAACAACTATCTTCACTGCTAAACTTTAGACTATCTTTGAGCCGATCTATGCGCCTTATATAAAATGTTTCAGGTTTATGAGAAAAAGTAACTATTGTCGAAACTTGTGGATTATGTTTTCCGTTTTTACGGCTATTATTGCTGTTTTCTATTATGGCGTTTATAGGCAATCTTAAAATTATTTTGTGCGGTAAACAATTTTGAGTTCTGAAGAAATTTCCATATATAGAACTATTAGGTTGCACACTTTTGGATAGAGGTGTTTCATTCTTAATCTTCTCAACCTCACAAAAATTAGTTCCCTTTATTCTTTTTGATAATGTTGGGAAGAAAAACACTAAAATCACAAGTAATGGAATTATCGGACCTAATCTTGGAATTATCCTACTTAATGAAGATATAAAGCGATTGTTTTTCATACGAAAACACCCAATTGAACTTATTTAATAAAATAAAAATACTAAGGTTCCTTAAACTCAGAACAAGTAATCCTAAACTACAAATTTCCTAAATTTGTTTGCAAGCGATCTGACTATATTGGCAACTACCTCCTGAGTTTTTGAATTTCCAGAAATTGTCTAGTCAAAAAAACTGCAAGATGAACTTGTCTTTTACTCTATAGAAAAGAAGTAGTTGATTAGAAGAATAGTTAAGGGTAAAAATAACCAGACAACGGGGGCAAGATAAAAAGGAAAAAAATTTTCTAAGCACCCATTTGTTTTCTATATTAGCAAGAAAAATTTTAGAGCTGATTTGTAAACTTAGCTGTTTGCGCAGCATTCCGAAGGAAAAGTTTTATATTACCTAGCTTTTAGTAATTTGTTGATTACTGGACAATAATTCGCCACGCCTAAATATAGCAAGAAATTCAGCCTCTTAATATTTATTTTATAAATCAGATATTAGAAAGGATTTAACGCCTTGGATAGACACTCAAAAATTGAACAGAACATTACCTCTGCTCAAAAATTCTCTTTCTCATACTCGTTTTTTATTTAACTGATTCTCTTAATTACCTTTTACCCTTCTTTTTTTGCTTTCTCTTTTTAGGTTTTGATTTTTTCTTTTGAAATCTCGCTCTCTGTTCAACCACTTCTGGAGGCGGACCATAATCTCCATCGGAAAAATACACCCGTTCCACAATATGTTGTGGTTCTACTTCAATCCACAGACGAGCGCCACCAGCTTGACTTTTATTAGGGTTGTGAGGTTGATAAACTATTTGACAAGGGCCATGAATTTTTAGAGCATGACAATAATCCTTTTTACCTCCCACTTTCACAGCAACTGCTGGATGAGAAGTTTTATTGTCTCGGTTGTAGTCAATAGTATCTCGTAAAACATGAATAAAGGTATTACCTGTCCGTCTATTCTTATTCCAAGTTCCTTGAGGACCACGACGACCGGGTTTAATTTCTGGCATTCCCTGATGGTTGAGAGGAATCATCCAGAGTCTTTTTAGCTTATAAGCACCAATAACTCGATTTTGGTTCAGCAACTCCCGCAATCTACCAGTGGAAATATTGAGTAAAAAAGCAGCTTGTGTAGTAGTAACTAAAGATACACTCATAACTACAACGTTGGGGTTTTTAGATATTAGATAATAAGTATAATTTTGGAAATGCAAAAAGCACTACCTTAGTTAATGTTAAGAAAGACTCCCGTTAAATTTCACAACTAAAAAATATCCACAGAAATTAACGGCGTTTGATTTAACGACTGAGTGCCACAGAAATAGATTAAAGCAATATGACTTAGACTGAATTTTCCTAGTCTCTAATTGCAAAACAAAAATTAGTAATATGATTTTAAGTTAATTTCCTTTGATTTATGGCTTTTTTTATTAGCCTAATTAATAGATTAACTTGTCAAGTTAGACACATCGTTTAATTATTTATTTTAAATTATCTCATAACAAGTATGGTATAACAGAAACTATAATTTAGTCAAAAATAATGGTAAAAATCGTGGGAATTGGAGGTAGTTTGCGGTCTACTTCCTATAGTCAGCAAGCTCTAGAAATAGCAATTCAGAAAGTAGAAGCTCTCGGTGCAGAGGTGAATATATTGGATTTACGATCGCTCAATCTTCCTTTTTGTAAAGGAGAGGGTGATTATTCAGAATATCCAGATGTAGAGCGACTCCGAGAAGTAGTTAAGCAGGCTGATGGTCTAATTTTGGCCACGCCAGAATATCATGGCAGTGTTAGTGGTGTGATGAAAAATGCCCTTGACTTGATGAGTTTTGAACATCTAGATGGAAAGGTAGCAGGTTTAATTAGTATTTTGGGAGGTCAATCAAATAGTAATGCGCTGAATCATTTACGGTTAATTCTGCGATGGGTTCATGCTTGGGTTATTCCGGAACAAATTGCTATTGGTCAAGCTTGGAATGCTTTTTCTAGTGATGGTAAATTATTGGATGAAAAAATATCGGAACGTTTTGATAAATTTGCTCAAAGTTTAGTTGATAATACTTGTAAAATTAGAGGTTGCAGTTAGTTTTGTTTGTCAAAAATCCATTCAAATTATCTTGAATAGTACAATTAAATTGCTCACTACTATTTTGCATAACTATTGACTACTAAAAGTTCTCCTTTACAACTGTTGTGAAAAAACTATCCTTGCAGATTAACCTTCTTTAAAAATAAAATTTCTTCTTTCTTCCTAATTTCCAGTCATCTCTTTAATATACCCAGTGAATCAACTTGCAAATCAAAACTGGACACCACTACATGACCAACTACATAAAACATTACGTCAACGAAAATTATTACCAGAAAACCAAAGAATATTAATCGCAGTATCTGGTGGTCAAGATTCCATAAGCCTAACTAAATTACTGTTAGATTTACAATCAAAATGGGGTTGGTATTTAGCAATAGCTCATTGTGACCACAGATGGCGACCAGACTCAGAAGCTAATGCTAATTATGTGAAAAAATTAGCAACAAATTGGCAACTGCCATTCTTTTTAGCAGTAGCGGATAGAGTTTATCAAAGTGAAGCAGAAGCTAGAAAATGGCGTTATCAAACCTTAACTAAAATTGCTTTAGAGTCCAATTGTCCATACATCGTAACTGGCCATACAGCTAGCGATCGCGCAGAAACTCTTCTATATAATTTAATTCGTGGAAGTGGTACTGATGGACTACAAGCTTTGACTTGGCAACGTCCTCTGACAGAAAATTCTTCTATATTACTGATACGTCCTTTATTAGAAATTACTCGTAGTCAAACAGGCGACTTTTGTCAAAAGCAAAAAATTGGTATATGGGAAGATTCTACAAACCAAGATTTACGTTATGCTCGTAACCGTATCCGCCTCGAATTATTTCCTATGCTACGCCAGTTTAATCCTCAAGCTGAACTATCACTGGCACAAACTGCAGAAATACTCAGCGCAGAAGTAGATTATCTTGAAAATCAGACAGAAAATCTATTGGAGAAAGTGACAAAGATAGATATAGATAATCTGAATATTTCTGAGCTTGAGTCTCAACAGGTAAAATATATTAACCGTTTAGTATTACGCGAAGTTCCTCTAGCATTACAAAGAAGAGTAATAAGGCGTATTTTACAAGAAGTTTTACCTATTCATCCTAACTTCAGTCATATTGAAAAACTAACAAATCTAATTAATGCTCCTAACCGTTCTCAAACAGACCCATTTCCTGGTGGAGCGATCGCCAAAGTTCGACATCCTTGGATTTTATTAGTGTAATAGGGAACAGGGAACAGGGAACAGGGAACAGGGAACAGGGAAAGAAAAACATAATAAAAAAGGTTGAATTTTTAGATTTTATGGAATATTGATTTTTTTATTGTAGGAATAAATCACAAATTATAAAGGGAACAGGGAATAGGGAAAGAAAAACATAATAAAAAAGGTTGAATTTTTAGATTTTATGGAATATTGATTTTTTTATTGTAGGAATAAATCACAAATTTAAGATG
Organism: Okeania sp. SIO3B5; assembly: GCF_010692555.1. Classification (GTDB taxonomy): domain Bacteria; phylum Cyanobacteriota; class Cyanobacteriia; order Cyanobacteriales; family Microcoleaceae; genus Okeania. The sequence goes on from NZ_JAAHHG010000067.1 coordinate 27,939, forward strand.
TAACTACCTTTGTGTGAATTTAGTAGAAAATATCTTAAGTTCAACTAATGGGGGGTTCAGAGAGCTATAAGTTCCTCATTATTTTTTCTTTTATCGCTTTGATGCCCCACCATCTATACAGTTCTTAAAATTACTTGGGGTTTGTAGACACAGAGTGGCGTGTCAAAGAATCCCCATACAATTTTCCCTTCTGCCTTCTGCTTTCTGCCTTCTTCAATCCGGTTGACCAATTATATTTTGAAGGACTTGCTGTAACTGCTCCACCTGTGTCCCTATACCCTGTACTTGATTTACTCCTCCTGCTACTTCTTCTAGTTGCTGTTTAACTTGTTCAAGATAATCTTGCATAGGTAACATAACTTCTTGATAAATAGCTTCATTTCCTATTTGTGAATTTGCCTTCTGCTTTTCTCGTAAACTCGACTCTAGTTGTTCAATTTCTTTTTTTTTCGCTTCTTGTTGCTGAGTCTGACTATTGATAATTTCTTCTTTTTGGGCAATATCTGTTTGTATTTGTTGAATTTCAGCTTCTAAACTTTGTAAATTCTCTGTCAGTTTCTGCCTTTGAGCATCAACCTGTGATAACGTAGGCTTTAAATCTATTTTGTTTTGCTGCTGTTGGCCAGAAGAACTACCTAATCTGCGCCAGAGAACTTCTTGATGTTGACTTAATATTTCTTGTCTTTCCTTAAGATTTCTTTGAGAACCTACTAAAGATTCATTTAACATTCTGTAACAATCTTGTTCGTCTGAAAGCTCTGACTCTAAGCTAATTCTGTCATATTCAGTAGCTTGATCGATTCTTCTTTGCAAAGCATCCATTTCTTGTCGCTGTAATGCCAATTCTTCTTCCTGGTCTTTAACAAAACTCATATCTCTCTGTAAGTCTTGTTGTAAACTTTGAACCAGTTGCTCTAACTCATTAAGAGAAATTTTTTCCAGAGCTTCAACATCTACTTTCTCAGAAATACCATCACTTTCTTCTAATGCTGTTGTTAGATTACTCAGTTGCTCATAAAGTTGTGTCTGTACCTCTATTTGACTATTTAAAACTTGACTATATTCCTGCTTACTTGCCAATAAGGTTTGTTGCGACCTCAATTCCGAAATAGATTCGGCTAAAGACTCCCGGTCTTTTCGCCATTCTAGCCATTGGTTTTGGACATGACTAACCAAACTTTCTATATCTTCCTGTTGTTCGCTAGAATTACTATACGACGTCGGCTGTTCTTTCCACCGTTGTCCATGTTGCTCTAGACTTTCCTGTTGAGAATTAACTATTTCTAAAGACTGACTTAACTTTTCTCCCAAAAGATTTGTAGGAGCGATCGCCTCATTCAACCAAGTCAGTAAATCTCGAATATACTGAGATTGTTCTTCATCTAAAACTGCTCCTTGAGACAGTTGTCCCTGATTTTGGTCAAACTCTTCTTGTTGTCTGTGTAATTCTAAACGAGTTGTTTCTAATTCTTCTCGGTTTTTTTCTATCTGTTCCTGAAGCTGCTGAGATGCTTCTTGAGCTTGACTAATTTCTTGACGTTGTTGCTCCAAGCGGTCGATTTCTGCTTGTAGTTCTTCAAGCTGCTCTTCCTTAGCCTGCAATTCCATTTCTCTACGATTCAACTCTTGGGCCTGAAAAGTTAGAGAAGCTTTCCATTGCTCAATTTCCTCCCATTGTGTTTTAGATTTTTCTTGAGAGCGAGAGAAATTTTGCAGAATTTTCACCAACTGACGGGCAGCATCTTGAATTTGCTGCACCTGCTTACTATTGTTCAAATCTACTAACACTAATGAACCAGGAGAAAATTCCTTAGCTTCATCGGCTAGAATAACTTCTTCTCCAGGTACAGCCACCCAATTATTTTCACCACGCTGAGAGGCTAGTAGCTTCAAATCAGTTTTACCACCACCTAGACCAAAACCACTTGGTCTCTTTTGTACTTCTGCTAAATACAGCACACTGTTATCCTCTTAAGGTTTCTATGCTAAAAGCTTGATTTTTGTAGTTTTTTATGTTACCAGTAAAGTAAAGATTATTACTATACTGCCTTGAACTCAAGAAATAGTAATTTTTTTTTTACTTAGGTGATCTATGTAGGATAAGTTTTACAACTATGTAAAATTATTGTAGTATTATATCGTTCCTTGAGTATTATTAAGATAATAGTTTTAAGTTTAAGCACAAAGATACCATTATTTTAACTTATAGGCAACCTAATAATCATAATCAATATACTTTTAGCTGAATTTTTTTTCATAATCTAGTTTAGTCCTTGAGTTATGACTATATTATAGTATTATATTACTTACCTATCAATTGTATTTTTTAAATTTAGTAATCAATATTTTTATAATTTTTTGTATATCTACAAAAAACCTAACTCAGTAATAAGGATTATAAAAAATCATGTTCCATAATTATAAATATGTACTTTGTGTACTCTTAAAAACAACTGTAAAAGTAAAATAAAGCGTAGCAATACCATAGGATGTTAGCTGTATCTATTTTATAAAAGTATAATATAACTCTGGTACTACTGCACAAATGCCTTATGATATTTAGACATCTGCACTTGAGACATAAATAGTCAGGTTATAATAGAGTTTAAATTGTTTTCTCCAAGATAACATTAACTTTCTTAAGGCATATTTTCATTGATTATAATACTTGCTTGTTTTTGAAAAAATGAGATGGTATGTTAATCTTCTCAAGATATATATAAATTGTTTATCAAAAGTTATATACAAGCTGCATGCAGGGAAATTTGAGTGAAATTGATATCCGCAGCATCCTGCAACTTATAGAGTTAGGTCAGCGAACTGGTGAACTGTTTGTGGAATCTTACAGCTCACCAGTCAATAATAATGTTGCCGAACCCCAACACCACTTCCCCACAGAACCATCTTGGTTTGTATTCTTTCTCAATGGTCGAATCATCTATGCTACTCAAAGTGCGGGTAGCTTATCTCGTTTGAGAGACTATTTACGTTGTTACAAAGCAGATAAAGATATTGATAATATTAAAGTTCCTTATTTTGCATCCATCCATGCCCCTGAATATGGATACTTATGGGCTTTGCTGGAAAAAGGAATTCTTACACCAACTCAGGGACGTGTAATTATCCATAATATGGTTCGTGAAACTCTCTTTAATTTACTAAGTCTTCGTCGAGGGTCCTTTATCTTCGATCTTAGTACAGCTCTCACACCTCAGTTAACAACCTTTGAAATCAGCTCATTGTTGGCCAAAATAATGAAGCAGATACAAGAGTGGAATCAGTTTTCTCCATATATTCAGTCTGCTGAACAGTGTCCAGTCATTTCAGATCCAGTTCAATTACAGAAAGCATTAAAACCCCATATATATAAAAGAATAAGAGATTGGTCAGATGGCCATACATCTATGCAGCAAATTGCTAGATATTTAAACAGAGATGTATTAACAGTAGCTAGGGCCATATACCCATTTGTGCAAAAAGGGATAGTGCAACTCAAAAAACCAGATCCACAACCACGAAAAACAAGAATTCAGAAAGTAGTGTGTATTGATGATGATGTAATTATTCGGGAAAAGGTTGAATCAATTCTCAATCAGAATGGTTACAAAGCAAGTAGCTTAAGCGATCCTCTCAAAGCATTAGGTGAAGTATTTCTGATGAAGCCAGACTTAATTCTATGCGACATTGCTATGCCTGAACTAGATGGCTATGAAATTTGTGCAATGCTACGTAACTCTACAGCATTTCGACAAACACCTATCATTATGCTCACTGGTATAGAAGGATTTATAGACCGGGTCAAGGCCAGGATAGTTGGAGCTACGCACTATCTGACCAAGCCTTTTGGAGAAAGTGAGTTACTAATGTTGGTGGAGAAGTACATTGGACCGGGAGTAGCTACAAACTCTCAAGTTGACAGAACTTTGTCAAAACTTCAAAATACTTAAATCCCACATTCCGCACCACAAAATGTAGTATATAAGAAGGAGTCAGGAGTCAGGAGTCAGGAGACAGAATTTAGGAGAAAACAATAGCTGCCGTGATTGAGTAATCAATCAAGCAAGTACTTATCCTACATTTTGCACTACAGAATGTAGGATAAAAATATAAGTCATGAAATCATGCATTCAAAAGTCATGCATTAAGAAGTAAATTATAGTGGTCAATAGGAGTCAAAGATTTAGTAAGTATTTATGCTTAATATTTAAATGAGAATTTGACTTCCGATCAAGGTAAATGAGGATAATTGATATAGTATAAATAGGGTTTGCTGAAAAAGTCTTATGGGTGAGGGTAGGAGACAGGAGACAGGAGACAGGAGACAGGAGAAAAGGGAATGAGCGAGGAGGTAGGAGTAAGAATTATCCCTTAATTTTTCTGCCCAACTATGCGCCTAAAATACTAACTTTTTGAGGGTGAAGAGCTGAAAACCAGACACTTTTTAAAGGCCCAAAAAAGGTTAAATCCTTTATATGTCAATGCTTTTAGATTTATTCAGCAAGCCCTAAATACCTAAGCAAACTACGGATTTTATACTAATTTTCGTGTTACAAATTGAAGTGCGGAATGTGGGTTAAACACTCCCATTGAAGGTAGGGTATTAAACCCGCCACTGAAAATATAATCTGTACGAGATTAGAGTATAGAAGATTTTGACATCCTCTCCGGCCTAAAGGCGCGGAGATTCCTACCGAGCCGAAGCTCCTCGGTGGGTTGACGTTTTGCTGGCGCAAAGCTCCGCTAACACAGGCTGCTGCTACTTTTGCAGTAGTCTTACGC
>NZ_JAAHHG010000670.1 GCF_010692555.1 Okeania sp. SIO3B5
TAATATCATGTCCGGTAGCATCGGAGCGTGTATAAAATTAAGGTGACACTCTTGAGAAAACCTTCTGCCTCCTGCCTCCTGCCTCCTGCCTTCCTTCCGCCAAAGTCTAACTATTCAACCGGACATGATATAATAGGCAAAAATTTTCCCTGATGTACTAACTGGGAAAATGCCTGTGCAGAAATAGGGGGACTAAAAAGATAACCCTGAATCATATCGCAATGGTGTTTTTGCAAGAATGCTAGTTCATCTTCTGTTTCTACTCCTTCCGCTACAACATTAAGCTCTAGTTGACGTGCCATCTGAATCATTGCAATCACAATGGCTCTGTTCTTAGAATGCTTGTGAATATTGGATAAAAACGAGCGATCGAGTTTGAGAGTATCAAAAGGAAATCGATATAAATAGCTCAAAGATGAATAGCCAGTGCCAAAATCATCGATCGCTAGATTCAGTCCTAGAGTTTTGAAAGCTTCTAGCTGTTCCTGGGCTAAATCGATATCTTCTACCAAAGCACTTTCAGTCAACTCCAACTCTATAAAATTAGCACTGAGTTGGTGATTTAGTAATATTTTGGAAAACTTATGCTGTAACAGAGGCTGTCGAAGTTGATAACTTGAAATGTTAACAGCCACTTTAAAGTCTTTGAGCAGTTCATCTTCTTGCCAGACTTGGAGTTGTTGGCAGGCATTTTCTAATACCCATTCCCCAATAGTTTCAATCAAACCAGTAGCTTCTGCTAGAGGAATGAATTTTGCTGGGGATATGAAACCCGACTGTGGGTGCTGCCAACGCAAGAGAGCTTCAGCGCCAGAAATTTCACCTGTTTTTAGGTCTACTTTCGGTTGATAATAAAGCTGAAGTTGTTCACGATCTATCGCATAGTGTAAATCTGTTTCTAGAGCTAACAAGTTAGTATTGCTGGTTTTACCCTGTGAGCTATGGAATTGATGACGGTTACCTCCTTGCTCTTGGGCTTTTTGCATTACTAAATGACAATCTTGTAATAAAGAAAGAAAACTATTGCTGTCGCGAGGATAGAGCGCTCCACCAAGACTTGCTGTGAGAAAAACTTCTCGCTCTCCAATAATATAGGGATTGGCGATCGTTTTTAATACAGATTTAGCAATTTCGCTAGCTTGGCCTAAGTATTCAACAGGCTCCAAAATTAGGATAAACTCATTAATATCTGTACGGGCAACAACATTATTTTTTCCTACTACCTCAACAATTCGCTTGGCCACGGTTTGCAACAAATAGTCAGTTTCTTGACGTTCCATGTATTGGTAGATTCGATAGAAGCGATCGATACTCAGACAAAATACTGGTATGTAGAGAGATTGGTGTAAATGAGAGCGATTGTTCACTACTGGGTTTGATAATGTATCTACTATCTCTTCAAACATACTTTGCAAAACTTTCCTAGTGGGTAGGTTCGTCAGTGGATCATATTTGTGCAAACGCTCTAACTTTTGGTAAGCATCTTCAAGTTTACCAGTATATTCTGCTTTTGTAGCAACAACTGACTGGTGTTTTTGCAACGTAATCTCTATAGTGGTTTTTAAGTCTACGATTTGAAAAGGTTTAATTAGATAACCATAGGGGTGTGTATGTTTTGCTCGTTCAATGGTATCATCGTCAGCATAGGCTGTAGTAAAAATTACTGGATACTGAAATTGTTGATATATTTTTGCTGCTGCTGTAATTCCGTCAATCTCTCCTTGAAGCATAATATCCATGAGGATCACATCTGGATTTGTTGTTGCAACCTGTTGTATTACTTCTTCTCCAGAGTGAACAATTCCGACAATTTCATAGCCTAGTTTTTGTAAAACCATCCTTAGATTTTCCGCCACAATTAATTCATCTTCAACAATCAGAATTCTAATAGTTTTAGCGTAGTTAACTTGATTATTTGTTGTAGAAGGGCTAGAAATTGTCATTGTAATACCTCCAAAGATAATATATATTTTTTTTTTTTGACATTTTAAAACCTGGCGTTGGTGATTTGAGGTATGATATCATGTCCTGATAAGAGCGCGATTCCTGTTTTTTCTTCTTTCTTCCCTCCTGACTCTTAAGTAATTAAGATTAATATTATACACTAATTCAGCAATCCCTAAAACCTTTTTTTGTACTTTAACTCTGAAAAAATTAAACTAATAGATGTACCCTCAGAAGTATCAAAAGTAATAGTTCCATTTAACTGTTTCGCCAAAATACGGACGAGTTTTAAGCCCAGAGAATTAGAAGTTTCCCAATTAACTGTCGAAGGTATACCAATACCATTATCACATACTTTCAAGACTAATTTTTGATTGATATCTTTAAACATCACGATCCGAACTTCTCCTAATCTTAGACCGGGAAAACCATGTTTAAAAGCATTCATCAGAAGTTCATTAATCAGTAACCCGCAAGGAACAGCTGTTTCTAAATTGAGTAATATTGGTTCGACTTTAATAATAGGATTTACTCTGTTATGGTTACTTTGACAAGAAAAAAAGATATTGTTGACTAACTGCTTGATGTATTCACTAAAATCTACCTTGCCAAAATGATTACCTTTGTAAAGCTGTTCGTGAATTAATCCCATAGTTTGGATGCGTTTTTTAGCATCATTAAATAGGTGAAGCGAAATTTCATCGGTAATTGAGTAGGATTGCAAATCTAATAAATTAGAGATAATATTGAGGTTATTTTTAACGCGATGATGAACCTCTTTCAGTAATACTTCTTTTTCTGCTAAAGATTGCTTGATTTGCTCCTCAGCTTGTTTTCGTTCGGTGATATCTCGCACAATCATCAACACTTCCTCTTCTCCATTGCCAACGATGCGGAGTTCTTCATAACGTACTTCACCATTTCTGAGAATTTGTCGTTCATAAACTTGTAGTTGGCCTGTGAGTATTGCTTGATTGATATAGTAAAGCTCTTGCTCTAAGAAATTTGGTGGTAAAGGTTCATCGTTAGGGAAAAAATTTACCATATCAATACTTTCAGGAGGAATAAAATCCAAACAAGTGCCATCTCGCTGCACGCGCATAATTAAATCTGGGATTGCCTCTAACATTGCCCGGTTACGGGTTTCGCTCTGATGAAGTGCTTTTTGTGCTAACTGATGAGCGCGTTCTGCTTCAACTCGCTCACTTGCTTCTAGTGCTAGGGCGACAAAATCTGCTATAGTAGCAATAAAATTTTGTTCCTCTAGAGTCCAGGTACGGGGAGTACCAATATGCTCTAGACGAATGACTCCAATGACTTGTCCGCCAGAATAAATCAAAGCATCTAACATGGAAGTGATACCAAGTGGCATCAGATATTCCTGAAGCAAATCTTTGACTCTGGTATCAGAATGTACGTTGTCAATCACCAGTAAGCGACTATTTTTCCAAGCTTGGAAGTAGCTTGGATAGTCAGCAGCTAGCAATTCTATTTCCTGAGTATGTTCGTCTGCTGTAAGTCTGTAAAAATCAACACATCGAATGAGAGTGTGAGCATCATCTAGCAACCAAATACCCACCTGTTGAACTTCCAATGTTTGCGATACGACTTCATTGATTTTTTGGCAAGCTGCTAAGAAATCTCCTTGAGTTAATACCTTATTTTTAGATAGATCGATCAGAACCTGATTATTGGCAATTAACTGTATGCGACTCCTTTGCAGTTGTGCAGTGCGCTCCTCAACTTGTTTTTCTAAAGTCTGATTCATTTCTGCCAATGCTTCAAAAGCAATTTTTAACTGAGCAGACATCAGATTAAAGGCGATCGCTAGTTCGTCTAGCTCGCGAATATTTGGTAGCCCAGGAGCAATATTTTTTAATGGCACTTTCTGGTTTAAATTTCCATACGCAACAGATAGAGATGCCTGATGAAGGCTGATAATAGGAGCAGTAAGCCAACGTGCAATCTTGATGGCTAATTGTATTGCTAGTATGAATGCTGCTAAAGAAACTGGGACAATGATTTTCAGATTGGCATAGACACCTGCCATTAAGTATGACTCGGGTATTGCTACAACTACTACCCAGTCCAAACCTAAATTTTCTCCCCAACTTGAAACATGAACAAAATATTGCTCGCCTATTAATTCTGTATTAAAATGTCGATCTGACTCAATTTTCTGTAGGTTTTCAAGCTGTTGCTGCAAATATCGAGCAGTTGCTTGAGTCAGGGGATCGGGACTATTAACTGCTGCTAACCGTTTTGCTTTACCATTGACAACCTCAAAAGAAGGTAATTTTGAGGAACTGGCAACCAACATTCCAGAATGTTCCATAATCATCACTACTTCAGATTGACTAATTTTTAACTTCTGTAGGAAATTGGAAAGATCGGAAATCCCTTGATCTACTCCCAAAACACCAATTAATTTTTGGTCATCGTCATAGATAGGGTAACTTGCAGAAATTGCTAAGGCATTAGTTATTCCATCGCACAGATAAATGTCGCTCCAGATAGCTTTACCTGCTTTTATTGGCTGAGTATACCAGTGTTCTATTTTAGGATCGTAGGCATAAGTCTTGCGAACATTTCCCAGATTTCCTTCTGAGTCAACAGCATACTCATATACGATCCGAGGATGGGAGCGGGTTGTTATATCAAGGCTTATATTATCCTTAGCTGCCATACCAGCACCTACAAATTCTCCGTCCTCATTGGCAAAGTTAATATAGCTGACATCAAATATCTGGCTTTGCTGGAGGAATAAACGCCCTGTTGTTTCA
>NZ_JAAHHG010000671.1 GCF_010692555.1 Okeania sp. SIO3B5
AGGTTTTAGGTGGTAATGGTTCAAAAATTCAGGATTTTGGTCAAGAGTTGGGCAGAACAATATTGGGAAAATTCTTACTCCTACCTCCTCCAAATTCCCATTTATTCTGTCTCCTGTCTCCTGTCTCCTGTCTCCTACCTGCACCCATAAGACTTTTTCAGCAAGCCCTAATTATAGGCATTTGGAGTAGAGAAAAATCTCAAGGAGAAACTACTTAAAATTTGATATTAACTACAGATAATTTTCTTTAACCCCACCCTAATTTAAATTTACTTGAAAAATTTGGGTGCATTTCATAGCAAGCAAAAATACTTTTTTTCCTATATATTCCCTGTTCCCTGTTCCCTGTTCCCTGCTCCCTGTTCCCTAAAAGCGATAATTTTTTTGCTTTATTCACGCATTGAGATGCACCCAAAAATTTCCCCAATTTTTTCCCAAAAATTAACTTCGTATATATGAATCAACTTAAATAACATTCTGATTGTTTTTCTCAAAATTATATCCTGAAAACTCTATGGAATTTTCTATATTTTTTTGTGTATTTTACAACAATACTTCTTGAATTCCTTTAAACAATAGTATTACATAAAATATTCGTTAAAGCTTATTTAGAAAAAGATTAAGACAATATAATCTTTAAGCTAGTTAAAAAATATCCAGTTAAAGTAAATAGAGATACTAAAAGATACTATTAGTTAAAAAGCCTAATAAACTAAGGAATTTTAGTTATTAACTTAATTAGGTAAATCTACTTGAATAGCTAGCAGAAAATTAATTTTTTGGGTAAAACGAAACTTTTAATAGCTGTAGCAGTCATCAAAAAAAATCGACATATTAATACATACTTAATCAGACTTAATCAGATAACTTTAGGAAGTTATGATTAGGTATTAAAAAATCTACTGAATCAATGCTATTCCATTCTTTTTTCATTCCTCTAGCAACTCAAGGTTATGCAAACATTCTTATTTATATGGTTGGGACAAATTGTTTCCCTATTCGGTTCTAGTCTGAGTGAATTCGCTCTAGCAGTATGGGTTTATCAAACAACAGGTTCAATTACTCATTATGCTCTGTTATCCTTATTCATTCATCTACCTAGTCTCTTCATTTCACCATTTGCTGGTGCAATGGTAGATCGCTGGAGTCGGCGTAGAGTAATGATTGTCAGTGACTCAATCACTGGAGTAACAGCATTTGCAATAATGTTATTGGTCTTCTCTGGGCAACTGCAAGTTTGGCATATCTATATAGCAGTAGGTATTAGTTCCGTCTGTAACGCTTTTCAATGGCCAGCTTACACCTCTGCCATCACTCAACTTGTGCCAGTACAACACCTGAGTCGCGCAAATGGGATGGTACAAGGTGCAATGGCAACAGCAAGAATACTAGGTCCAAGTATAGCTGGATTGTTGATTATTAAAATCCATCTTCATGGAGTATTATTAGTAGACTTTGGTACTTATCTGTTTGGGTTGCTGACTCTGTTGAGTATAAAATTCCCCAGAAGAAAAAAGAAAATTACTAGACGTAGAGTAAGTATTGAAGAGTTATGGCAGGAAGTTATTTCAGGTTGGAATTATGTAGTTATACGTTCTGGTTTACGGAAGTTGACTATATTCTTTGGTGTTATCTACCTAAGTGCAGGAGTATTGCAAGTTTTATTCTTGCCAATGGTATTAAGTTTTGCCTCTGAAAAAGAGTTAGGAATAGTAATGTCTGTTAGTGGCATTGGAATGTTACTAGGTAGTGTGACAGTCAGTTTATGGGGAGGTACTAAGCGTCGAATAGAAGGAATTTTAATCTTTGCATTTATTCAGGGATTATGTCTATGTTTAGGGGGATTCAAAACTGCTGTAGTATTAGCTGCAATTGGTGGTTTTGGTTATTTATTTTCCAGGGCAGTTATTGTTAGTTTGAATCATACTATTTGGCAACAGAAAGTACCTCAAGATTTACAAGGACGAGTTTTTGCATTGCAGAATATGATGGAAAAGTCTTTATTAGTAATTACTCATTTAAGTGCAGCGCCTTTAGTGGAGTTTATGTTTAAACCATTGATGAGTGAAAATGGAATGTTAGCAAGTAGCGTAGGAAGAATTATTGGTGTTGGAGATGGCCGAGGAATGGCTTTATTATTTGTGTTGATGGGTTTATTGAATATTGGAGCAGTATTAGTTGCCTATCGCACTCCAGAGTTAAGGAGGGTAGAGAGAGAGTTGCCTGATGCCGATCGCTTTGAAGTTGGTAATACTGAATCTGATAATACTGAACAAACTGTTTTGATGCAGTAGCTCCTCTGGAAAAAAGGGAGTAGGGAGTAGGGAGTAGGGAGTAGCATGCAACGTCCCTACAGAATAAGTGATTTGATTTTTGATGATCGCTAGATGTTTAGAAATGACGATCAAATAATATCCACAGTCTTTGGTTAGGAGTATTGCACTGCAATGTTTCTGTGCAGGAAATCTGGAAGTTAATAAATCCTCATTCCTTACCCTATTCCTTCTACCTTCTTCCTTATTTTTGATGAATCTTAACCTCAATCCTACGATTACGTTGCCGATTAGTCTTAGAATTATTTTCTACTATAGGATTAGACTCTCCATAACCAATAACCAAAAAACGGTAGCGATCGCCCATATTTTTTGAGAAATATTCTGCTACTCCTTCTGCCTGCAAAAATGATTTTTCCTGATTGACCTTCATTTTACCTAGATTATCAGTATAACCAGAAACACTAATTGTCATTTCTGGATAATTTTTCAATTCACCAATTAAATTATCTAAAATTGACCTTCCCTCAGAACGAATTGTATTACTACCAGACTTAAACAAAACATCACTAGGAAGAGTAACCATCATTGTATTTTCACTAAAAACTGGCTGAGAAGGCTTATTTATTACTTGTTTATTCTGACGAGCAGAGATAGGCAAAGCTAACTGTTGAGATATTAAGTCCAATCTTGCCTCTAAATTTCCATCCGATTTTCTCACACCCAGTTGATTTTCTAAATTCCTGATACGACTAATTAAACTATTTAACTGTGTTTGTAACTGTTTAAGCTCTGTTTGTAATTCCTTTCTTTGTGCCTCAGTCAGTTCAACTTGAGGCATAATAATTTCTGAAGTAGAAGCGGGGGTAGATCTTGAGGATTGAGGTAACTTTTTCTGAGATACTATACTTCTAACACCACGGAGTAATTTTTCTGCTATAGGTATCTCTTGAGTAGTAGAAGGATATTGAAAAGCGATCGCCATTCCCAAAACCCAGGAAAAACCGCTAGTTACCACCAACAGTAAGAATCTAAATATTAAGGATAGTATTAACAAACCTATTCCCGGACTCCTAATACTAGGTTTCCGATCAAGAGAAGATTTACTCACGGTTTTTCCATTCTATGATTATTCTAATTGGATGCTACCTCAAAAACTGAAATTGATAAATAAGACATAATACCGGAGTTTTGAACTACAAAGGTTCTATTTCCAATGTACCATTTTCTTGAAACAACACCTTAAACTCAACTATAGATTGATTATTCTCCTCACCTGATGCTTTCTTATCAAGTAAATCTGGCAGAGGAATCTTATCTGCCTCATTAGCATCTGCCGGACTTATGGGTTTATAGCCAATAATAGAACCATCTGAAGCTACTGTCACACGATAAGTCAAAGTTTCGTTGATTTCTGTTGTCCAAGCATTATTAATTTTGTCATACAGTAAATTCTTTAATCGTTGAATCTCTGCTTCATCAGTAATTTCGGAACTGCTAGTCAAAGACGTCTCTAAATTTTCTTCGGTGAGCGTCTGTTCAGAAGTATCTTCCCCATCCACTTCATTTGATGAATTAATCGTGGCATCTGGTGATGAGTCCAAACCTTCAGGTGTAGGGGTAGGATTAAAACCAGGTTCTGAAGTACTGTTAGGAGATGCCTCTAAATTATCAATACTTTCATTTGACTGTGGTTGAGGATCTTTAGGACGTTGTACTTCTGGAATAGGGACAAAGAATAATGCCAGAGTAGCTAATGCCAAACCAGACATTCCCACAGCAGCAGGTATAACTTTCTGAGCTACAGGTTCTCCTAATTTTGCCTCTTTTCGAGAAACTGGTCTTACTGCCAGAGAGAAACCAGGTAAAGTCAAAGAATCAGCAAAAAACTGGTCCACTGCCTCAACCAAATCGAATAGTTGGACTGTATTTAAATCAACAATTCTTCCAGGTTTTTGCTCTGGAACATTGCCGTCAGAAACTGTCAATCTGTGTAGATTTGTATCTATTCTCTGTAAATGCACCAACTCTTGACTTTCACTTTGATGTCTAGGCAAAGATATTCCACTGAGAAATTCTTGGGCATAACTACTAACTTGTCTTACCAAGCTGTCAAAAAAATCTCGTCCCCCAGTTAATGATGGTTCTTGGCCTTGAATATGACATTCAGCATTGGTCAAAATAGATAATACCTGTCCTTGACTTAAATTAGGACTTCCAGTTTCACTCAAACCTTGTAAAACCAATTTACAATTAGGCAAACTGTACTGACGTTGAATCGTCATTGCACTTCTGCTCCATAAAAATCACCGGTTGAATACTTATTATATAGTTGGGGGAGATTGGGAGATTGGGAGATTGGGAGATTGGGAGATTGGGAGATTGGGAGATTGGGAGATGGGGAGATTGGGAGATTGGGAGATTGGGAGATTGGGAGATTGGGGGATTGGGA
>NZ_JAAHHG010000672.1 GCF_010692555.1 Okeania sp. SIO3B5
TCAAAAAATTACCTAAATAACACGTGAGTATGAAAGCCATCGTCTTTTAAGCGATGGATGAAAGGCGAGGAGTCGGATTTTAATCCGAAGTATTTTATTTTACCGAAAAGCAACGTTGAAGGCCCCCATGTTTGGACCGGGGCATGAAAATAAGGGAATCGTTGAGACTAGACAACTAAAGTTTTCCTGTGCTATTGTTAGCTACAATTAAGTTTTCCCACGGCCGTTTCAAATGTACTGTTGTCACCAGGTTTTAGTAAATAAAAATCCCGAATTAATTGCTATCTTAAAATTCTTGTGCGAAGAGTCTCACAAGCTAACTAACATGGGAATATATTATGGTCGGCAATTATTTTTTAAGTCTCACAAAACTCTGGGCAAGTATGACTTGGAAAAAGTCTATAAACACAACTATCATTACAAAGTTTTATATTCGCTCTTCAGCACAACAAATATTGAGAACTGTAGCTGAATCATTTAGGTCTTATTATGGTCTTATTATTGCCTATAGTTCAGGAAAAATCTCACACAGACCAAGGATTCCTAACTACAGAAAAAAAGGGGGAATGGCTACAGTTAGTTATCCTTTTCAAGCATTAAAACTTAAAGGTAATCAAATTAGAGTACCACGCTTGTAATACCTGTAAACGGTGGTTTGGAGTAGATAGCTTTTTAATTCCAATGCCTAGTATAAGAGCATTTTCTACTCTCAAGGAACTGAGAATCCTACCAAGAAATAGATGTTTTTACTATGAATTTGTCTATCAACAAGAAGTAGTTAAACCTCAATTAAGTCAAGAAAATGTATTAGGAATTGACCATGGTTTAAATAACTGGTTGACCTGTGTATTGAATGTGGGTACAAGCACGGGTTCTAGATGGTAAACACCCACCCCTTTGGTTCCCCTCCCGGGAGGGCATAGGGGTGGGTTGGTACAACAAACAGGTATCAACTATTAAAGAAAATCAACCTCAAGGATTTTGGTCAAATAGACTAGCTGCCATTACAGAAAAGCATAACCGCCAAATTCGATTTGGGTATTAATAAAGCAGCCAGAATAGTAATTAATCATTGTTTAAAAAATAATATCGGTACTATTGTATTTGGTTGGAATCAAGGTCAGAAAAATCAAATAAAATTAGGGAAAAAAAGTAATTCAGAATTTGTACCAATTCCTACTGCTCGACTCAAAGAGAGAATAGTTCAGTTGTGTGATGAATATGGAATTATTTTTATAGAAACTGAAATATACAAGTATTGCTTCATTTTTAGATGGTGACTATCTACCAACTTATGGTGAGAAACCCGATGATTGGAAACCGTCACCGAAAAGAATAAAGCGATGCAGCGCCGCCAAAGGGGGTTCCCCCCATGAGCGACTGCATCAAGAAGCGTGGTTTGTATAGAAGTGGTAATAATTGGTTGATTAATGCAGACTGCAATGGAGCTGCAAATATAATCGCAAAAGTAAGCAGAAAGCTAGGTTTAAACCTCAGCCGACTGTATAGGGGCACTTTGACTTGTCCCCAGAGAGTTTATCTTTGGTCAGCTAAGAAGAGACGGGGCAACACGGATTTATCCTGTTGCTTAGTATCTACCTAGAATCCCCTCGCCTTCAGCCAGGGAAGTAGTCAATTTTAGGGTAATTAAAATTATGTTTAGTAAAAGCTTGTTTAACTCGCCTCACTAAATCAGTTTTGTAAACATATTCATCCCTAGCATCTATAGGATAAGACTTTAACTGATATTGAGTTCCCCAAGGTTTTTCCTCAACTAATACAGTAATTGGAAGTTTTAATTGAGTGTACTTACTGGTATAAGCAGCCAGATGTAAAATTTTAATAACCAGTTCAGAATCGACTCCATGAGCCAAATAAAAATCAGTTGTGACTTGAGCTTCTAAAGCACCACTATTAGCATTAGATATTGGCTCATTCCAAATTTTGTTATGGGGAATAAATATCAGATTATCTTCAACAGTTTGTAAACGTATTCCCCGCAAATCATAAGTAATAATTTCGCCATAATTTTCTCCAATTTGAACTCTATCTCCTACTCGATAAGGAATTTCAAATAGAGCTACTACTCCAGCAATTAGAGAACTAACATAATCTTTAAAAGCAAAACCTAAAGCCACAGCAATTGTTCCGGTTATAGCTAATAAATTTTCAGTCGAAAGTTGCAAAAACAAACTCAATATATATATTGTGGAAGTTAATAAAATTAAGGCTTGTAGAAAAGGCTCTGACTGTTTGGCTGCTGCTCGAAATTTTAAAGGAACTCTTTCTGATAACCACTTACTCAAAGATTTAACGCTAATGAGAAATCCATAAGCAAGAGCTAAAGCAATTACTGTTCGCAGAATAGTCTGAATATTTATATCTTTGATGCCTATTCCATTTAATCCTGGCGCTACTGTAAGTAGATGAAAATGAAAAAAGAATGTTAACCCTAGATAGTTGAAAATCATTATACCTCTTGCAAAAAATTTAATTAAATCAGTTCCAGATATTAAATCAGCAATTTAATCTCACCATTCCCTATGTAAGCAAACAGCCGTCAGCCATCAGCACTTCCCTGCGGGATGCTCGCAAACAGCTATTACTTTTAGTTTAGGATAAAAGCTTTATTAATTGTCTTACTACAAAAGTTGCCTTCCTTGCTCTTAAAGTCAGTTATTAATTTAAAAACTGTCCTATATGAGAGAGTCTTGTTGCGCTCTAGCTGACAGCTAATAGGTAAATGCTTACCGAATAATTAATAATTATTAATTAAATAATTCAGCTTACTATGCCTCCCCTTTAAAGGGAAAAAAAAGAAATAATATTTTCTTACATTCAATCAAGAACGGTTTGAACCAGAGGTAATTAGGGTTTGCTGAAAAAAGTTTTTTTTAAGGAGTAGGGGAGATTTTTTTTGTCCAACTATGCGCTAAAAATGCTAACTTTTTGAGCATGAAGAGCTGAAAACCATGTACTTTTTCAATACCTAAAAAGGCTAAAATCTTTATCTGGTAATTATTTGAGATTTAATCAGCAAACCCTAATTATTCATTATTCATTATTCATTATTCATTATTCATTATTCCCTGACTTCTGCGATAAATCTATTCTATTAAATCAGTAATAAAATTATATTTTTTTAAATGCTTACGTAGCTTTGGATAATATTTAGGATGAATACTCAAAAGATTATTAAAAAGTTGAATTACTCCCATACGTAACAATTTTTGAATTTGGAATTGAATTCTGCTTTCAGATTCTCCCAAACTCAAAGCAAGGTGAGATAAATTAATTTCTTTGTGCAAAAACAGAGAAAATAAAAGATAGCGATCGCTACTGCTTAATTCTGGTAAATCTAATGATTTAATTTGATGATACTCTACTAAAATATTCTCTTTTTCTGTTTCTTGAGAATTAATATTTTCCATATTTGCCATACTCAAAGATTTTAGCCATAATTGAGAAGCTGATGAACTTAAACCTTGAGCAATATAAGATAAATAATCAAAATGTTCTTGCATTTTAGCCAATTGTTTTTCTTCATCTAGGTCATTTTTTTGAAACTGCATTTTAGTAAAAACAGGAGTCAGCCACTCCATAAGTTCTTCTCCTGTGATAGTCGGTAATAATAGAGTTGTTTCAAAGTAAGAATTAATATTATAAATATAGTCAAGATACTGCCACGTTAAAGAACTACAACCAATTAACCAAAATCGAGAATGATCTTGAAAGATTCTATTTCTTAAAAACTCAATTCCATCCAAACCATGTATGTGTCGTAGAAAGCAAAATTCCAAGCAAGGAATAACTACTAATTCCTGAAATTTGCCAGAATTACAATCGACATCCAACTTTGCAGACAAACCTAAATCATTTTGTAATTTGGAGACAATCTTCAGGAAATCTTTAGGTCGATTTGACCAGGATAATAATTTTATATTTCTGACATTTTCATAACTCCAATTAACTAAAGCTGTCTGAATAATTTGAGATAAAGGTTCTATAGAACTACTCAGAATTACCAATTCATTAGCTTCTGGATTATCTTGCCATTGGCATAATGCTTCTTCTAAAGTAGATTGCAAAATTTCGACATATTTAGGATGACAAGGTAAAGCCTGAATTTGTTGATTTAAACTAGAAATAAAATTTTTCGGTAGTTCATTAAGTTCATTGTCAGTTTCCTGGAATGGAACTTTTATAAACAGAGATTTTAATCGATCAAAGATTTGCATGATTTTATTAGTATTCACAATAAGTTGTTATAGCAGGGAACAGGGAATCTTTACCAGGGAAAAGTAGAAAAATTACCCTGTCTAAAGATAATTATCAGTCTATGTCAACGCTCTATCTTTCTGGCGATGGCTTATCCGCTGTTGTTTATCGTGGTATTTCTATGACTATTAGACATCTGTTCATTAATGGATAATTGATAATAGATAATTGATAATTACCTCTGGTTAAAACCGTTACGGAATTGAATATAAGGAAATATTTTTTCTTCTCTTGGTTGATTGGATATTGCGAGGGGACTTCGCCATCCGGAGACCGCTTTTTTCACCTTAAAAGGGGAGGCTTCAAGGCGCGAATTATTTAATAATTAATAATTAATAATTAATAATTCATTCGGTAAAAATTAAAAATCAAATCAATTATTATCCATAAATTATCAATTATTTCCCCCTG
>NZ_JAAHHG010000673.1 GCF_010692555.1 Okeania sp. SIO3B5
TCTCAAGCGTAAAATAGCAAAACTCCATCAACTAATATCTAGACAGCGCTTGGATTGGCAATTCAAACTTGCTTACCATCTGTTTTCAGATGTAAGGGTGATATTCCTTGAAGACCTACAGGTAGCTTCTTTACTCCGACGTTGCAAAGTAAAATTAGGTGATAATGGTCAGTTTTTGCCCAACGGTCAATCAGCTAAGTCAGGATTGAATAAGTCTTTACAAGATGCAGCTTTTGGTCAGTTTGTTCAAGTCTTAGAGTATGTGGCTTGGAAACTTGGCAAAAGAATTATCAAAGTCGATCCAAAAGGTACATCTCAACATTGTTGGGAATGCTTAAGTAAAGTTCCTAAAAGCTTATCAGAGCGTTGGCATTCTTGCAGTAATTGTGGCCAAGAACTCGACAGAGACTATAACTCAGCACTTCTAATACAGAAAATTGGATTGTTATCAACACAGGAGGAGGACATCACTTCTGTCAAAACTGCGGTCAGGTTTTCCCAGACTGAAGAATCCCGCGCTGCCCTTGTAAGCGCAACGTCGGGAGTATGTCAATCATTAAAATCTATATTTCGTGTTGATATCAAATCCCGTTAATTGCACATAAAAAAAATCCCCAATCGTCATAAGTAGGCCCATCTTTGTAATTCTCTCTCCTCCTGACTCCTGACTCCTGAGTTCCCCTCCTGGGAGGGGGAGGGGCGAGGGGTGGGTTGACTCCTCCTGAGTTAACCATTTTATAACTGTTTAACCGGACTTGATATGATTGGGAATTTTTAATTCTTCTCAACCTAATTTTCAAGACAAGCTAGAACCCCCTGAAAAGCTGGAGATAATTTATCTATGGCATGGGCATCAAGATAGCCTTGAAAATCAGGCTCATTTAGAGGAGAGCTATCCAATAAGCGAATTGCTTCTAAGCATTCTTCCACATTGCCTTCATGAATACTCACTCCTAAATTAAACTTTTTTACTCTTTCTCCCATACAATAATTTTTACTAACAACAATGGGCTTGCAAAAGTTTGCAGCTTTGTTCAGCATATTACTACTGTGTGGAAAATTCTCATAAGCAGCAAATAAAATATCACAAATTGACACTAGAGCATTAAATCTAGGCTCTGGAACTACCTGCCAGTGAAAGAAACAATTTTCGAGATTTAAGCTGATAATTTCTAGTAGTTTAGAATGCTCTTTTTGAGTAAAAGTTTTTGGATACAGATTGCCAGCAAAAAGAAAAAAGAATGGTTCTAATTTCATTTTTTGAGCAACTTCAACAAGAGTAAAAATGCTTTTTCGCTTAGACTGAGACCCCAACAAACCCACAATTTTTCTACCCTGAGCTTGTTCTTTAATCTGCTGAATTAAGGGAAAGCTGAAATCTGCTTCAGAAGCATCAATACAATCAGGGAAATTAATGACTGTTTTCCCAGAAAGTCTATCTTGAAATTGATCGGTTATGCCTTCATCTAATAGCGCCACAGCACGACAATGGGAAGAATATAAAATAGCATGGGGCTGTACAAAACCTGGCAATAAAGACCAAAACCAAGGTTTTAAGCGCATATGGCGGGGGTGAAGATACAAGCCAGACCACTGGTAAGGAAAAATTCGGTTTATTAAGTAATGAGTTAAACCTGTAGCTAAATAGCCGTCCAATACACAAAAAAAGACTAGATCGGGAATTTTTTCTAGCTTTTGAAAGGCATGATCTAGAACTAATTTAGCATCACGCCAAAGATTTACCGCATTGAGTATTGAATGTAATTGCTGAAGCGGAAATCGTGACGACGGTGGTTTGCGAAACTCAAAAATTTGATATTGTCCAGGCTGTGGCCGACAATGCTCTTGAATCCAGTTGTCTAATTCTTGAGTTTCCGGACAAAAAGTAAAAACCTGATGACCTAGCTCTAGCAGCATTTTGTTGAATAACTTCAGATAAGTGGGGCGGTGGCCTTTCCAACTATCTTCAATTAAAGCGATGACTTTCAAAGGAAAAATTTACCCTCCTATGGGATCAACAAAGCGATCAAGACAAACGATTCATTATGGAAACTAAATATACTATAGAAATTTTCCTTCCGTCAAAAGTTAAAGCTTTTCTTTATGAAAAAAAAGTCGAGCACGATGTAAGCTATTTTATGGTAGATTATGACTGAAAGAATATTTGTTAGTCAGCACCCCGCTCTAAAGAGACGGGGTATCAAGCCTTTCCCTTTAGATAGCTGACCAGCCTAAGTCAATCAGCGGACTACGTTATCGGTAAGCGTTAAAGTTCCTACCTGCAAATGCGTAGCCAGTTTGTAGCTCTAGAACCGCAGCATTAAACAGTCCTACGAGGGGTAAGACAGTGTGTTGCGGAAAGTACCGACCGATAACATTGGCGAGGCTAACTTTACCCCAGAAATGGGCGTTACAGGTTTGTGGATTCCTGGGTTTACCACCAATAAAAATCCACACCCCCTATAGGGGACGGGGGTTTTAACCCCTGTGTCGTTTTTCCTCCCCCGGCTAAAGCGCGGGGGTCTCCAAGCTACCGGAGGTATCTGATGAGTAATAGTGTTCAACCGGAACAGGAAGGGATAACCTATGACCTAGGCCATGGGGTAAACCTAGAAATGGTACATATCCCATCTGGCAGTTTTCTGATGGGAGAAGATATTTTAGAGTTTGAAAGACCTCGACATCAGGTCAATATTTCCCCTTTCTGGATGGGAAAATATGCTGTAACTCAGGAACAGTGGCAAGTTGTTGCTACGACTTTTGAGAAAGTCAACAGAGACTTAAAACCAGATCCATCCTACTTTAAAGGGGCAAAACGACCAGTGGAAGAGGTGTCATGGTATGATGCCGTAGAATTTGGCGATCGCTTAAGCAAAAAGTTTAATCAACAATTTCGCTTACCCAGCGAAGCGGAATGGGAATATGCTTGTCGTGCAGGTTCGACCACGAAATTTTTCTTTGGTGATGATCAAAAAGATTTAGAAAAATATGCTTGGTATAGCATCAACTCCGACTACAAAACCCAACCTGTGGGACAAAAGCTTCCCAATCCCTGGGGGCTATATGACATTGAAGGCAACTGTTGGGAATGGTGCTTAGATAAATGGCACTATACCTATGATGATGCACCAACAGATGGGAGTGCCTGGATCGAAAATAGTGCTAATGAGAATCGACTCCTGCGCGGTGGTTCGTGGAATGCATTTACAAGGTCCTGTAGTTCTAGTTTTCGTAACAAACTCTATCCTGAGTATGGTAATTTTTACTATGGTTGCCGGATTATTTGTACTTAAACTCCTAATGCAGTGAGGAGTCCCATGGTAATATCATGTTCGGATGATCACTTACAATAAAGTCATTGCGACTGAAACGGAGTGGAAGGAAGCAATCTCAGGTGTTTGAGATATCTCTTCCATCTACATCCTAATCATAACTATTCAACCGAACATGATATAAGTAGTTAGACAGAATTAATTAGACAAAATCAAACCTTAAACCCCTATGCGGTCTAGATACATTAGTATCTAATGTGTAAGTAGGGTTTGCTGAAAAAGTCTTATGGGTGAGGGTAGGAGACAACCCACCCCTAGCCCCTCCCAACCCACCCCTAGCCCCTCCCAGGAGGGGAGGGGGAGACAGGAGACAGGAGAAATGGATCGGGAGCGAGGAGGCAGGAGCTAAGTTTTGTCAATTTGGGATTTTTCTGCCCAACTCTTGACCAAAATCCGCTCCTAATTGAACCATTACCACCTAATATCATGTCCGGTTGAATAATTAGACTTTGGTGGAAGGAAGGCAGCGGGAGCTGGAGGCAGGAGGCAGAAGGTTTTCTCAAGAGTGTCACCTTGATTTTATACACGCTCCGATGCTACCGGACACGATATAAAACCTCGCACTTTTTGATACTTAAAAAGACTAAAAGCTTTATCTATCAATGCTTTGAGATTTAATCAGTAAGCCATAAATATTTCTGTCAAACTTGATTCTGCAAGGGGTCTCCCGTTATATCATGTCCGGATAATAGCGTGATAAAAAAAACCTTTTCCCTTCTAACCTTTTCTTTCCTCTCTTGGTGCGCATTCCCTTGCGTCTGACGCCGACGCGGGGTCGCACCGCTTCTGCCTCCTGCCTCCAGCTCCCGCTGCCTTACCTCCTCCAAAGTGTAACTATTCAACCGGACATGATATTATACGAATGTTAACGGGAGGGGAATTGCCGACCAACAAATAAACCGCGTAGCGTCCACTTAGTTTCTTGCATTGTGTACTTTTTTGTGTTATATCATGTCCGGATAATAGCGTGATAAAACACTTTTTCTCATGAGCGCCTTTTCTTCCCTTCTGCCTCCTGCCTCCTGCCTCCTGCCTTCGGACCTCCAAAGTGTAAGTATTCAACCGGACATGATATTATTGATGATTCTATCAGGAGTAGCGGTAATACGCACCCGATAACAGGACGCTCGAAAACGACATAGAGTATGGGGTTCAATTGCTGAAGTTAAGCGTCAACCCGTGAAAAGATAAAACTCTTGAGGGAACTTTCTGGAGTACAGAATTGTTTAGTACAAAAAGGCGGTGGGTCTCATCGTCTCTGTCTGTGGAGGGTTAAGTGGTTGCACTCCCTTTGAAACAGAAAGCCCGCGTCCGTGAGGTGGGGAAGCCTA
>NZ_JAAHHG010000674.1 GCF_010692555.1 Okeania sp. SIO3B5
TATCAATTATCAATTATCAATTATCCATTAATGAACGTATCAGTTGTATCAGATTAATTGCCGAATATGCTGTATTTACAGCAAGCAAATTTTAGAATAGTTAGCGAAAGTTGAAAATTAATCTATAATTCTTATTGCCTATTATCAGATCCAGTATTCCCTATTCTCTAAAAACATAAAAATTTGTACCTCCAAGACTCAAAAACTACTTTATCTATATTAATCTTCTTTGTTTCAACTTAGATAGTGCGTTTTCAGCAGCGCGTTTTTCAGCCTCTTTTTTACTCCCTCCTTGACCTTCGCCATACAGTCTATTAGCTACAAATACCCGAGATATAAAACTTGGTTCATGGTCAGAACCGCCACATTTTTCAGTTTTATATCTTGGCACATCTGTACTATTTTTTAGTACAAATTCTTGAAATAAACCTTTAGGATTTTCAATATTAATAGATTCATTTTCCGGCTCTAAATCAACAGATTTTTCCAGAGCTTCAGCAAAAATTGGTTCTACAAAATTGCGAACTGCCTCAATACCAGAATCAATATAATAAGCACCAATAACTGCTTCAAAAGTATCACTAAGTAATGAATAATTTTCACGCCCTCCCTGTAATTCTTCACCCTTACTTAGCAAAATAAATTTTCCAAGGTTTAAATCTATGGCAAATTTTGCTAATTGTTGATTATCCACTAAACTGGTTTGAGTTATTTGCGAATAACACATCGGAACATCAGATATCTATCACTAATAGTGAAATAGTGAGTTACTCAAAAAAACTCCCCTATCTTGATAGAAAGTTCCCAAAAAATAGGAGTTAATAGTGACAACTAATGTCACTTTTGACTCACTCATAATATTGGGATATTTTTCTACAGGGAATTTCATAAAATGAGCATTACTCAAACTAAATAAGCACTATATAAGTGGTACTAGCTTCAGCTAATGTCTCATCAATGGTAGATATGTATACTGACTCGTGTATCTCGATTTGTAGCTAATTTTTAGTAAACCTAGATACTTGTCAGCATTTAGTCTCCTAAACTACCTACTTACAAACACCTACCTGTACTAAAGATTAATTACAAATTGAGATATACAAGTGAGTATATATATCTACCACCGATGAGACAGCAGCCAACAACAGACAATAGATACTAATGTTGTATGCTATCTTGAAAAGTAGTATAACAAAGAAATAAAATTATTGTCAATAGTTGTCAGATTGATTTTTTGGACTACCCTTCATAGGATGAAAAACTTCCCGTTCTACTTTTATGTTTTACCAATTCACTCTAAGGATGTCACAAATAGTCAGCAACTGATGATGTAGAATAATAGGCTGAAATTATATTGTATGGTTAATACTTTAAGTCTATCAACTTTCACTTCTAACTTCTGACTTCTCCCTATTCCCTATTCCCTGACTTCTGCAAGTCTAAAGAAGCTTTACAACCAAAAGGATAAGGTGAATTATAAGTAGTAGAACGCTTGCCAAATATTGTGTAACGATTATCCCGAATCTGCTCATAAAAGCGATCGCCCATCCATTTTGCCCCTGGTAAACCCCGATATGCTGCCACAAACACATCCCCCACAGGCAAAAGTCGCCCTATTTCTTCCGCTGCATCACTACCTTGCCATCGACATTCCGGTGCATTACCATCAATCAAAATCATACCCATTTCACAATCTTTAGCAGTAATAGCAAATTGATTGAGCTTTTCTAAATCTTGCATAGGAATATACTCAAATAGCTCACCTTTATCTATACTTTCCAACACCTGCACCAACGTTACACATAAATTGCAGTTGCCGTCATAAATTACAATATAACTCATACGTCTTAGTTTTATTTTAAATACAACCAAAATTGTAACACCAAAATTAAAGCTCTACAGGTGCTTCCACACCTAACCTTTCTTCTAATAAAAATCTAAGTACAGACTGAGTAAGCAAAACTAAACCTAATCTAGCTTGCGCTAACTTCGGTTTTTTCACCTTCACCTCACCCCAAATACGACAATGACTGTAAAAATCTTGAAAAGCTACACTGACAGCATCAGCTACTTTTTGCCAATTTATAGGTTTTTTGCTGCTAGAGACACAATAGATACGATCAAGAGTAGAAGCAATTTGAGCAATTAATTGATATTCAGAATTATGTGAAAATTGTAATTGCCCATTTGCTTGTTGCCAGGATATAGGTTGAGAAATTTGAAACAGCAAAAATTGACCACTGGTATCTACATCCTTGGAAGTAAGATTAATTAAGCGATCGCATATACCCATCCGCAATAACGAACAACAACGAGCATGACTATACTGAATGGGAAACAAATTTGTAGTTTCTAAAGATTTATCAAAGTAATTAGGTTTAAAACCCCGCGTTGATTGGTGAAATGTTGTTGGAGACTTGCTCAAATCCCCGTTACAAAAACAACTTCTGACTTCTGTACGGGGGAATGGCCATTCGCCCCTACTGACTTCGTTCAAGTCAACACCAACCTGTAATTCTTGTTGCTCAAAAATTAGGGTAAAAGAAGTTAGATAATGTAACCAGTTAGCAATACTCAAATCAGTTAAATTAAAATAAATCATCCCAGATGAAATCACCTCAAACTCAAAATTATTTATATTTTTGTTAGCATCAGTCTTAACTATTTCCCTAAGATATTTAACTAACTCATTAGCAATATATATTGCTGGTTGTTGGCAAACTGCAGCTAATTTCAGAGCGATCGCTGACTTGTATAAAATTTGTCTATTATTTATAGTTTGATTAATTGGAATTACTTCCTTCTTTTTCCAAACTTCTAACGTATTTTCACACCTGCAAGACCATTTCAATTGCTCCTGGTATAAATTTATAGCTCTTTGTAAAATTTGTTTACAATCACACTTAAATGATAATTTTGTCAATATTATTACCACCTCAAATTAAATTTTTCTTGAATCTTCTGAATTAGATGTGTTTTTTGCTACACTTGAGCTAAGGATAAAACTGGTATAAGCAGAAAGATAAAAATCTGCCTCTATTCCTTTTACCAGAATGATTTAAACCCCAGGCCAATTATTACTACAAAAAAGTACCAATGCAATTATCATCACATCCAGACTTACCAGAAATGTCACTGAATATGCAACCTACCAGCACTTCTGCACCTAGCAGCAGGCCATTTCTTACTTGGCAACTAATCATAGATTGGGCAGAAGAACACTACCGTAGCAGAGCTTTTAGCAAAGATGAACGTATTCCTGCTCGTCCAGGTTTACTGTATCTAGTACAAAAAGGGTCAATTCGTTTAGTAGGTAATGCCCACATTAGTGCCAGTCGCAATAAGTCTAGCCAGTCAAAAATGAATGATGTTTCAGACGAAGCTTTCCTTGGATTTGTTGGTGCTGGTCAACCATTTGAACTTATAGCTCAGTCACCATTTACGCTTCAAGCTTATGCTCATGCAGATCAAACAACTGTGCTTTGGATGTATTGGCATGACTTAGATAACTGGCCTCACTTCCGTAGAGAAGTCTTAGATGCCTTTAGATACCAACATCAACGGAAACTTCTGTGGCTAAGTACCCTAGGCCAACGTCGCACTATTGACAGATTATTCGGATTTCTGACCCTATTAATTGAAGAATATGGAGAACCCTGGATCGCCCAAGACAAACCAGAAGTAACCAGTGGTTATTTTTTGCCTTGGCCTTTAACCCATGCCCAAATTGGCAGTGCTATTGGTTCAACCCGTGTAACTGTGACTCGTCTAATGGGTAAATTACGTCAGCAAGGCTTAATATTTATCCAGAATGATAATCTGATTTGTTTACCAACACAGTCTGAACAGTCACAATAGTTAAATAATTTTTGGATAGTTAGTTCTAGGTGACGATCAAACTATGTATTAATACCTAACCATAAATTGCTATTTTGCATATTATAATATTATGCTTAATATAGATAATGCTATCTATTAATAATCTTAGTTTAGTTAGCATTCATTATCATATCAAATAATTTGATTTTTATTGCTTACTACTCTATTATTCTGATTCTAATTTCTGTTAAACGAAGGAATTTTTCTTTTCTTTGTTATCTACTGGCGATTAAGTATTTTTATGAACGCCTGTAGCTAAATTTATGTATTCACAGTGGAGGGCATAGAAATAATAAATATTAATAACTATTAAGAACTGCAACAGTAAAATAAGTAGTTTAATATTATGCATCAAGACTTTACTATACCAAAGTGAAGCACATTATTGCAGTAGAATTATTATCTTCAATCAATATATTTATCGCGTTCAAGCAGATGGAATTTGACTTTGGGTACTTCCACAAACCTAAATTATAAATATTAAGTCTTTTTAATTAAGCATCATCAAAACTCTTCCTCAGTCTCCCTACCTCTCCTCTTTGCTAAATAATTTATTTTTTATTCACAAAAATAGAATAATTAATGCTAGGGAAAGTAAGTTTGTCTCACCCCACATATCCTTACTGCTGTATACTTTTCCCTCCTATAGTACTACGCAACTAGGTCACATTTCTTTATTCCCTACTCCCATTATTAGACATTTCCCATAATAAAAAATAAAATCAATTATCTCACATAAATTATCAATTATTTCCCCCTACTCCCTACTCCCTACTCCCA
>NZ_JAAHHG010000675.1 GCF_010692555.1 Okeania sp. SIO3B5
GGGAAGAAATGAATACATAAGAATACGATAACTGCTATATTCTATGCGCTAAAAGAACACCGAAATTCTTACATCAGCTTCCTGATTGCTATAGCAATCCTATTTTATTTGTGTATAAAAATCTTACTATTTTTAGGGAATAGGAAATAGGGAACAAGTAAGAGTTTCAGTTTTTTTATCTACTTTTTGATTGACAGCAAATTCCAAGTATATGAAGTACAAATATTAATAATTAAATCCTATCAGTGCGAGCATCTTGCTCGCGTAGGTGTACGTCATCAAAGTGGAATACGCTGTATCACAATCAACTTAGGATTGCTATATAGATTATTTTTGCCTTTTGACTTTTGACTTTTGCCTTCTAACTTTCTTCCAACCAACTTTCTAAATCTGCCAAACTATTAAAATTCAAAAATACCTTGACCAAACTTTCTAAATTTGCCAAAGATAAGGCTTCTATCCGCTCCTTAATATCTTCAGAAACTTCTCCAAAACGTTGAGAAATTAAAACCATAACTAGAAAAATTGCTTCTTTAATCCTTCCTTGTTTTTCCGCATAATTTACCTGCTCTCTTTCCTCCTGTATTACCCTTTCTAAACGCTCAACTATTGACTGATAACTGTTAACTGCTAACTGATAACTAAAAAAAGACATCATATATTCACTTTGCTGATGATAGATGGAAACTTTTTCCTCCTGACTAAGAGGTTTTTCCCGATCTTTTTCTGCCAAATTACTCACACCTTCCTGATAAAACTCAGTCAACTGCTCATGAATTTTTCCCTTACTTGCTTCTGCTGGTACACTAACTTTAATTACCACCATCCCATCCCCCTTATTTTCCATACTTTGAATTGCCATATTTATCCCTTTATTTTCTCTTTTCACCCGTTGAAAAGCAGACATAAAAGCTTTCCCATCAATGCCATTACGGAAAATTAAATCCACAGTATGAAAATTTGCCGTAAATAACTTTGTAAAATCTCCCGGTGAAAAATATCCACTACTAGGACGACGCTCCCTATCATTTGTTTGTGGTTTTGCTGACTCTAATAAATAGATATATTCCGACTCTACTTCATCCAAAATAGTAGTGTGATTAATATTCCAAGATTCTAAACAAATTCCTGTCATTTTGGCCTCGGTAAAATTAGCACCAATTGCCAAAATTTCCTTTAAATTTGCTCCATCCAAACAAGCACCTTCCAGAGCAGCTTCACTCAAATCTGCTATTGTTAAATTGCTCCCAGTTAGGTCAGCATTTCTGAGATTTGCCCCTCGAAGATTCACACTTATATATTGTTTATTTATGCCATTTCCAGTCACTAACAATTCTCGAATTTTTGGATCGATTAATATTGTGGTTCCGATTCTGGCAAATGTTAAATATTCGGCTTTGCGCCAGAGGGTATGAGTCACATTAGCTAATCTAAAATCTGTACTTTTTAGGCAGGCATTACTAAAGCTAGTCTCAGTAAGGTTAGCATTTTTAAAACTTGTTCCTCCTATGGCTCCAATAGCAACAGCAAGTCGGCGAATAGTTCGATTATTTTCATCTTCTGCTAATACTTTTTTAGCGAGATAACTAGCGATGGAAATTAATAATATAGATAGAATTATTGCTATTACATAAATGGCAATAGCCAAAATAACTCTCTTTTCAGGTTCCGAAATGAATATAGTTCCATAGTGATAGTCTATCTTTTTCAGGACATTATTTTCAAAGAGACCTAAAGCAATAATAATTGTAAAAATTATTGACCAAGTTATGACTGAATTTTTCTGGTGTTTTTCAGATTTTATTTCAGCTAAAACTACTGCCAGATTCAGGGTAATAATTAATACTAATATTGCCCCGATAGAAATAATTAGACTGACAATTATACTGACAACTATATTTACAGAGTTAGTGTCGGTTAGTAGGTTAGTTACTCCCTGAATAATATTGCCACTTCTAAAAGCTTTTAACTGGAAAGAAAATTCAATAATTTCCGGCGATGGAGGTCGATTAATTCCCAAAAAACTGAACAATTTTGAGAGATTTTTTTCACTCATGGCAAAAGTTGTTAATACCGGAACGATAAATATCATTAGGGGAGCGCCAGAGAATATATATACTAAAGCTTTTTTGATTCCTTGCCTAATTGTGACTAATAATATGCCAATATTGATAAATTCCAGGAGTAAAAAAATCAAGGAACCGATGTGAATAGGTATAGGATTAGAAGGTTTGGGAATAATAAATTTTAGGGGAATATAAACTGCCGTAATTGTGGCAGATACTGAGGTTGTGCAAAGGAAAAAAATTAAAATAGAAAGTATTATTTTCTGAGCTTTTGTTAATCCTGCTAAAGCATAGTTGAAGTTAGCACCTGTGAGATTAGCATTTGTGAAATTTGCACCTCTAATATCCGAGTAACAAAAGTCTTCATGAGAGAGGTCTTGATTTTGAAAAGAACGACCTCGGAGATTTTTTCGGCGATAGTTTTCCATAACTTTAGAACTTTAGAGAATAAGGGGTTAATAATTAATAATTAATAATTAATAATTAATAACTGGAGAGTACAAAGTTCTTCCCAAGAACAATTTGTGTTGAAGGGTGAAAGTATTACTGTAAAAGCCTTACAGTACTTACAGCTCTGAATAAAGAGTTTTTAACCTTTAGATCGCTGAAAGCCTTAGCTAGCAATAGTTATATCATGTCCGTTTGAATAATTAGACTTTGGTGGAAGGAAGGCAGCGGGAGCTGGAGGCAGGAGGCAGAAGGTTTTCTCCTTTTTTCACCTTAATTTTATAGACAAACGATGCTACCGGACATGATATTATTTCAAGAACTTTGCACTGTCTAGTTAATAATTAATAATTAATAATTACCTCTCCTGTAAGCATTCAGCCGTCAGCTATCAGCTATTGCTTTTAATTTTAGAGGTTGTCTGAGAAGTCCAATATGCTACATCTAAGCCCCCGCGCATCCCCCAATTGTGGGGGACTTGTTATATCATGTCCGGTTGAATATTTACACTTTGGAGGAGGTAAGGCAGCGGGAGCTGGAGGCAGGAGGCAGAAGGAAAGAAAAGGTTAGAAGGGAAAAGGTTTTTTATCACTGATTATCCGGACATGATATTAGAAGCAAATTGACTCTTGTTCCCCCCAAAGTTGGGGGGTTAGGGGGGCAAAATTCAGTCTCAAAAAACTTTTCGGAGATTTTTTCGGCGATAGTTTTCCATAACTTTAGAATTTTAGAGAATAGGAGTTCATTAATTGATAATTGATAATGGATAATTGATAATTACCTCTGGTTCAAACCGTCCTTGATTGAATATAAGGAAATATTATTCTTTTTTTTCCCTTAAAAGGGGAGGCTTTAAACCATAATTATTTAATTATTAATTACTAATTATTCGGTAATTTCAGTTATCAGTTTTGCTACATCCAAGCCCCCGCGCATCCCCCAATTTTGAGAAGCAAATTGACTCTTGTTCCCCCCAAAGTTGGGGGGCTAGTGCAGAATGGTAGAAATAACTGACCAGTTACAAAATCCTAAAAGCCTTACCAATCAATACTTCTGACTTCTAACTTCTGACTTCTGAGTTCCGCGTAGCGGCACTAGGGGGGGCAAAATTCAGTATCAAAAAACTTTTCAGATATCCTCTTAATGAAAACTGCTATAAAAGCAATAACTGATGGCTGAATGTTTGCAATAGGAGAGTATGGGAGTGTGGGAGATGTGGGAGGTGTGGAGTTATATCATGTCCGGATAATAGCGTGATAAAAAAACCTTTTCCCTTCTAACCTTTTCTTTCCTTCTGCCTCCTGCCTCCAGCTCCCGCTGCCTTACCTTCTCCAAAGTATAAGTATTCAA
Source organism: Okeania sp. SIO3B5 (assembly GCF_010692555.1). GTDB lineage: Bacteria > Cyanobacteriota > Cyanobacteriia > Cyanobacteriales > Microcoleaceae > Okeania. The sequence continues at coordinate 3,864 of NZ_JAAHHG010000675.1, forward strand.
CCGGACATGATATTAGTCCAGTAACCAACGATCGCAATGGGTAATCATCTTAACTAATCCACTGAGGACTGGACTGCAAATTTCATCAGGAAAAGGGAGTGTTGAAGGTGGGGGAACGGTGGGGAGAGCGTGAGTGGTTTGGAGTTAGTCGAATAACTCATCATCACAAAGGCTAATCATCTGAGCTAATCCACTGAGAACTTGGTTGTAAATTCCATACAGTTCTCTTGCTTTTTCAACTTTAATGTACTGACATTTGACTGCAAATGTTAACCAAACTTGAACTTCTGTGGCCTCTGCTTCACAGTCGCTTAATTTAGCAACAAAAGCAGCTTTATATCTGCGTTTTCTCCAAGCTTTTGCTAGATTGGCACAGACTGAACGAGAACAACGACGAATTTGCTCAGTTAAAGAGTATCTTTCTTCTACTGGAAAGTTTTTAGACTGCTCAAAAATTTCCATCGCTGCTGAGAACGCCAATTTATAAATGACTAGATCCTCATGAGTTTTGAAATACTTTTGATCTTTTTCTACCATCTTTCAATTTATATCATGTCTGGTTGAATAGTTATAAATAAGGGAGTAGGGAGTAGGGAGTAGGGAGTAGGGAGTAGGGAGCAGGGAGAATAAAAAGATTTGTACTGCAAGTGAGGGAGTAGGGAGTAGGGAGTAGGGAGTAGGGAGTAGGGAGTAGGGAGCAGGGAGAATAAAAAGATTTGTACTGCAAGTGAGGGAGTAGGGAGTAGGGAGTAGGGAGTAGGGAGTAGGGAGTAGGGAGCAGGGA
>NZ_JAAHHG010000676.1 GCF_010692555.1 Okeania sp. SIO3B5
ACCATTTCTCAAAAGTTTTGCTACATTTCCTTGGGAGTAGGGAGTAGGGAGTAGGGAGTAGGGAGTAGGGTTTAAAGGAATAAGATATTTTGGATTAATGCCTATAATCCTTACGAACATTACTGAATCATTATTATTACTTAATAACTGAAGTTCCGTTGGAAGTATAGCATTATTTTTGGGAATTGGTGTAATATAAAAGTTACAGCAGTTTTCATTTGGGTAGACCACAGTAGGGACGTTCCATGGAACGTCCCTACAAGGTTTTGTTTGTGAAAATGTGGTTCATTAACTTGAAAAGCGCTGTAATGAACAAATAAAATGCTTAGTTTCCTATCCCCAGAATATATCAGGAGATAAAATAATGCTAGAAACTAAATTAAAAACTCTACCACTAGAAAATGGCGATCGCCTAACTCGTCAAGAATTTGAGCGACGTTACACCAGAATGTCTGATGTCAAAAAAGCTGAATTAATAGAAGGAGTTGTATATATGAGTTCTCCGGTACGCATTACCCACGGAACACCTCACGCATTCATTATGACTTGGCTTGGTAATTATTGGGTAGCGACACCAGGAGTTACTCTAGCAGACAATACTACAGTACGCCTTGATGCTGAGAACGAAGTACAACCGGATGCTTTATTACGCATCGAAACTGGAGGCAACTCAATTATTAGTACAGATGGCTATGTTGAAGGCGCACCAGAATTTATTGCTGAAGTTGCTAGCAGTAGTTCTTCTTATGACTTAGGAGAAAAATTGAAAGTTTATCGACGCAACCAAGTACAAGAATATTTAGTCTGGCAAGTTTACGAACAAAAAATTGATTGGTTTCGGTGGCGAGAGGGAAAATATATTAATTTGCCAATAGATGAACAGGGTATTATTAAAAGTGAAATTTTTCCTGGTTTATGGTTATCGGTATCTAATTTAATTTCAGGTAATTTAGTAGAAGTAAACTCAGAGTTACAAAAAGGTTTGAAAACATCCGAACATCAGAAATTTTTAGCACAGTTAAATAAGTAATATCATGTTCGGTTGAAGACTTATTCTTGTTTGACAAGCACTTACAGCGGTTTTCTTTGCTATGAGGTAAAGTCCAATCTTCTTAGTTTTTGACTTCTGACTTCTGCCTTAAAATAAGGTGTACCTCATTATTGATAAATGTTTGCTACAAATATCTAGGGTATTTATTAGGAGTCAGGAGTCATATCATGTCCGGTTGAATAATTAGACTTTGGTGGTCCGAAGGCAGCGGGAGCTGGAGGCAGGAGGCAGAAGGTTTTCTCAAGAGTGTCACCTTAATTTTATACACGCTCCGATGCTACCGGACATGATATCAGGAGTCAGAATGAATGTCTTTAATACCATTTTTTAGGGCGTAAACTATCTTTTTAGTCAAAGGGACATTTTCTGTAAAGTCTTTTTATCGCTCTTACTATTCGTAACATTCTTTTTTAAAATTGGTATTACAGCAGATTCCAAATACATGAAGTACAGATATTAATACCATTTCTCTGTAACAATGCGCTTAATAATTCTTACCAAAACCTGAATTTTACTAATAGCTGTTATCTTTTATTAAGCGCAACTTCATGGAGAATTGGTATAAGAATGAAATGAATGCAAGTGCGGGCATCTTGCCCGCGATGGGTGTACCTCACGCCTAGTGGAATCCGCTGTAAGTCCCAGAGTTTGTTGCATATTTCTATGCTAAGTGAATGTTTTTTATAAAAAGCAGAAATTTGCCTATAAATCTCAAATATAGAGATTTTAAGCTAGATTCAATCGAGGTTACTGAGAAACCAGATTTATACAGTTGTATGTATGAGTAAATGAATTTATTGCTTTTGCTCCTACAAATTTTTATACATGATACCAAATCCGGTTATGAAAAGCTAATTTGCCCCAATTCTTCTAATCTTTCTGCCTTCTGCCTTCTAATCCTTCTGCCTTCTAATCCTTCTGCCTTCTGCCTTCTGCCTTCTGCCTTCTGCCTTCTAATCCTTCTGTCTTCTGCCTTCTGCCTCATAAATCATCAATATAAACTTGATTTCTACCAGCATTTTTAGCATTGTATAGTGCCATATCTGCTGTTTCTAGCAATATTTCAGGATTAGAGTCAGTACAGCAGCGACTATTTGCCACTCCTAAACTACTTGTCACCCACTTACTCACTGCTGAAGCTGTATGGGGAATTCTTAAAGCTTCAATTTGTGTTCTAATATCTTCTGCAACCTTCAGCGCTCCTTCTATGGGAGTATTTGGCAGTACAACCACAAACTCTTCACCTCCATATCTAGCAACAAAATCTCCTGATCGTTTCACTGCAGCACTAATAGTTTGAGCTACCTGTTGCAAACATTTGTCTCCCCGCTGATGACCGTAAGTATCGTTGTAAGGTTTAAAATAATCTATATCCACCATAATTATTGACATAGAAGTATTATCCCGTCTTAGCCTTTTCCATTCTTGGTCCAGTTTTTCTTCAAAGTGGCGACGGTTACAAATTCCTGTCAAACTATCAACATAAGCCATTTTCTCTAATTCTTGATTTAGTTTTTCTAAACGATGATAAAGTTGAGCTTGTTGAATAGCGATCGCTATCTGAGTTGCCAAACGCCTCAACAGATCGGTGTCTGATATTTGCCATTGTCGTTTATGAGTACATTGATGAGCTACTATTAATCCCCATGCAGTAGTTTCTGAACCTTGTTTCTCCCCTTCTTGATTAATTAAAATTGGCAATACCATACTTGCTTTAACTTGAAACTGTTTGAGTAGATCGACATGGCATTTGTTGATCTCTGGGTTTTCAACATCTATATTAATATAACCTTGTTTATAGCGTTCTATAATATCTGTATTTGGGAAACATGGATCGTCAATAATTTGACCTAAAATTGGACTGCTACCTACTGCTACAGATTCTTTTTCTACGATACCTTTTCCGTCTTCCAAAAAACGATAAATTAAGACGCGATCACACTCCCAAAATAACCTTAATGAATCTACTGTAGTCTCTAATATTTCATCCAAATTTAAAGATTGATGAATTCGGTCTAGAATGAGTCCTAATAAATGCTCTTTTTGTCTAAGGTCCTGCACAGCTAACTCTGCTTTTTTACGATCTGTAATATCCAGCACTGTGCCAAATAAGCCTATAGGTTCTGAGTTATTATCTACAATTAAAGTAGCCTGAGTATCAATATACCTTAATGTACCATCTGGTTGAATGATTTGATATTCACATTCACAACTTTCTGCCTTTTCTAAGATGAAAATCACATTTTTATCCCATAATTGTTGGCTTTCGAGAGTAAACATTTCCAACCATTCTGAATAAGTTGGTTCTAGTCTGCTAGGGTTGAGACCAAAAATGCGAAATACTTCATCTGACCAAGTTATTTTTTGCGTCTTTAAGTCGTATTCCCAGTTCCCTAAATGAGCAATTTTTTGTGCTTCTTGTAGCTTTGCTTTGCTTTCTTTTAAAGCATTTAAACTTTGATTTTTCTCATGTGTATAACGAATTATTCGATTTAATGTATATTTATTAATTTCTGATTTATTCAAGTAATCTGCTACTCCTTTATTCATTAAATCTATCTCTAATTCTTGATTTTCTGTATCTGTAAGTAATACAATTGGGGTTTTACAACCTAGATTAATTGCTGTTTTCACTGTTTCTAATCCTTTTGTTTCTCCCAAGTGATAGTCAAACAAACAAATATCATGTTGATTTTTTTTCATTACGGTTAATCCTGTTTCATAAGTATTTTCCCAGTCTAGTAATATTTTTGGTGATTCTACCTGTGATAGTAAGTTATAAATCATAATAAAATCGTCTTGATTATCTTCTATTAAAAGGACTTTAATTAAATTTTTATTCATCGAAAAAATTAATTTTTACAATTTTTTTTACAATATAAGTATTTAAAAAGTAATAAAAATTTATATTTTATCTTGTCTAGAAAACTAGAAAAAGTCGCAGCTTGAGTTTCAGTGATACCATCAAAACCAAGTAATATCATGTCCGGTTGAATAATATTGAGGAGGAAGGAAGGCAGAAGGGAAGAAAAAGCTTGAAGGGAAAAAGTCTTTTTATCGTTAATTATCTGGACATGATGTAAGTCTGTTCTTGTGGTAGCAAATATGATTGGCTTGAAGTCTTTGATAATCATTGTTTTACTTTTAACTGCGGACTGTACATTTTAGATTATCTACTTTTTTCCTAGTTATTACGGTGACTTATGAATGAAGGTACTGGTGATTTTTTGATCTTTATAAAGTGAGTCATTGAACTTTAATAGGGTGAGTGAGTCAACTCACTTCGAGTGAAGTAGATGAGTAAACTGTTGTGATAAGTATCATATTCTTCTCTATCTTGACTATATTTTTTATTTTTTATTTTTTATTTCTCTATATTGGATGATGGGCACTTTCTCTGTGTCAAGTCAAATATTCGCTTCTCTTTGAAAAGAGTGAGTAGGGAGTAGGGAGTAGGGAGTAGGGAGTAGGGAGTAGGGAGTAGGGGGAAATAATTGATAATTTATGTGCGATAATTGATTTTATTTTTTATTATGGGAAATGTCTAATAATGG
>NZ_JAAHHG010000677.1 GCF_010692555.1 Okeania sp. SIO3B5
ATACTTCGTAATATACAAAAACTTCTTTCTTCCTTGTCTACTTTCCCTCCTTGTCCTCCAAGTCTCACCTCCACTAGCATCTTATGTAAAAAACCTACCCTTGTGAGGCCCCTCCCCCTCCCAGGAGCTATGCTTTATAAACATCTTTCTTAACATAAAAATTGACACGCATAGACAAGTTATGTTCAAGTCTTTAAAAGGTTTTTGTCAGAGAAAAAGTGTATTAAAAAGTACATTTTTTTTGACAACTTAAGTAATTTTTCCTATCTACTATGATTCTTTCTCCTTTCTCCTTTTTCCCCTCCTGGGAGGGGCGAGGGGTGGGTCCCCTGCTCCCCTGCTTGCTACAAGGTTTTCAGGAGTTCCTTATAAGGGATAGTCCCAGGAGGGGGAGACAGGAGAAATAGGAATTTAGAGCAGGTAGGAGTAAGAATTGTCCCAAGATTTTTCTGCCCAACTATGCGCCTAAAATACTAACTTTTTGAGCATTTTAGACTGAAATAGGCGCACTTTTTTCGACCCAAAAAAGGCACTTTTCTCTATATGTCAATGCTTTTAGATTTAATCAGCAAGCCCTAATTATCATTCATAATTTACCTCTCTTGAAAATTATAGCAATGTGCGCTGGCATATTTACAAATTATATCAAATCCGTTTAATTTGGTATAAAAAAAGATTCCATCTTCACCTAGAGCGGAAAGAATTCTGAGTTCTCTTCCCTTCTGAATTCTGAATTGCAGAATTGCTGGATTCTGATTCACTATCTTATTACACCGATGCTACCGGATTTAATATTACAGGAGGTGTCCAGTAGCTAAAAGGTAAGTATTTCCTGCGGAATGCTGCGCAAACAGCTATTAGCTGTCAGCTAGCCTCCTGCGGAGGAACTGCGTTAACAGCAACAATATTCTCTCATATAGGACAGTGTTTAAATTAATATAGACTTTAAGGACAAGGGAGCTAAATTTTTGTAGTAGCGCGTCAAGCTGAAAATGGTGTATTAAATTTTTGAGTATAATTCTTGCTCTGACTAAGGTTTGAATAATTTTCCTAAAACACTATTTCAAGCTTGACGCGCCAGTAGTAAGACAATTAATAAAGCTTTTATCGTAAACTAAAAGCAATAGCTGATGGCTGATAACGTAGTTCCGACCATAGGAGGCTAGCTGACGGCTGAATGCTTACGCTAAAAGTATTATATTATCAGCTTTTTATCCCCCCTGTTGCCTGTTGTCTGCGCACAGCGCTATAGAGGATTGATTCAAATTCCGTAGTAATGAGGTACAACTGACAATCAGGAATATTTTTTCCATAAATATATGTACCTCATAACAACGGGAAGCGCTGTATATATATTGCCTACAATTTCAACAATCACTTGCTTCCTAACTCACTGACGCATTTGCCTCAGTTGCTTGCCACAACTTAAAAAGTAACAACTCAACACGATCGCTCAACGCAGTGATAAAAATTCCATTCTCATATTCTGGATCTACTGTTATCCAAGTTCCTCCTAAACTAACTTCCACAAACTCATCATCAGCAACACAAAGGGCTATATCATCTCCACCCTCCTTTTGCACAGCCATCTCCAACATCGACAATTCAGGTAAATTTACAGGTAGCAAAAAGGCAGCAGAACTTGGTTCAACTACAATTTTTTGACCAACTCGCATAGCCAAGATTACCCGCAGTGCTATCAACTGTTCGGGAGATTGAGCCAAACGCTCCATATAAAAGCCAGATTCAGTATAAGTTAACTTTAGCATTCCCCGTGGTCTCTCCTTTTTTTATTGGAAGAGCTTCGGATGTTATTGAGTAATTAATCCATAACTCAAAACTCAAAACTCTTTGCAGTTATTAAAATTAGTTTTGTTAGCAACATCTGGCGCAAATACCGTTTCACCGAAGTTAAAAGTCAAAAGTCATGCATTCAAAAGTAAGATTTTATAGACTCTAAACTTTACTTAAAAGTCAACGGAAGTTAAAAGTCAAAAGTCATGCATTCAAAAGTCAAAAATAAGATTTTATAGACTCCAAACTTTTATGCCACAGTAATTTCAGGAAATTATTTCACTATATATAATTTGAAACTATAGCAATGTGCGCTGGTATATTTACAAATTGCAGGAATTGTCCAATAGCTAAAATCTTATATTGTCAGCAATTTATTCCCCCTGTTGCCTGTTGCCTGCGCGCAGCGCTATATTTGTGACATCTTTAAAGTGAATTGTTATCGGAGCATTATTTTGACTATTTTCTGCTCATTTGACTATTTTCTGCTCAAATAACGACATCAAAATTTAGCTCTAGTTACTTTCTAGAACTAACGAAACTTATAGACAACTTTTTAGGTCTGCTTCAGAAAAAAAATAAGACCTTCTAAACCTCGTGTTGTCGTTCGCGCCAGAACTGTTCAGCAAATGCAATAGTCGGATGTATTGGTGTTTTCGGTTGATTTAATAATTTCATCCCTGCTTCAGCGGGAGTACGATTACCTTTCATTGCATTGCACCTTTCGCAAGCCGTAACTACATTATCCCAACTATGTTTACCACCCCTAGACCGAGGAATCACATGATCTAAGGTGAGACGTTTAGTAGTCCCGCAATATTGGCAACGGTGATGATCCCTCTTTAACACTTCCCTGCGGTTGACTGGGGGGACTTTCCATACCCGTTCTTGGGAGGCCATCGTTAGGCGAATTTGTTCCGGCACATATAAGACCAAACTAGGAGAACGCACAGGCCAGCCACTACCATTATCAAAATTTAGAGGTTCAGCTTTGCCAGTCACCAGCAGAGCGATCGCCCGCTTGATATTTACGCGGGTCATGGGTAAGTAGTTCTGAGAAAATACGACTACAGATTGGTTTAATACTTGAGTCATGCTGGTCACTGCTTTACCTCCTAAATTTTAGATTTTAGATTTTTTATAGCAACTGGTTTTTCAATTAAATAGCTATGAGCTATTTACACTTCAGCACTTCAGCCTCAAAATTTGCATTAGGTATCTGTTTGAGCAGTCCGCCCCAAGCTGACCGCTGATTACTGAAATGCTTAATGCTTTTTAATTGTCCGAATTCAAAAATTAATTTTATTTTTCTATTTCCCGGTCCTATTTAAAACTAACAGCCCCTGCCTCTATTTATTCGGAAGCGGGGGCTAGAAAAAAGATTTTTATACCTTTTAGTCTGATTTATGTACAGATTTTTTTGGTCTGTACCTCCCGCTTCTGAGAAATTGATTTGACCTAATCTTTGGCCCTTCAATCTGAAAAATATGATTAAATTTTTCGAGTAGCTCCAAACCTCCATAATCAATGCCAAAGTCATTTCCATCACATAATATTTCTCCCAACATCAGCCATGAAATAGTCTCACAACCTTCAGATAGGTTGTTTTTTGACCGATCGATGGCTTGAATAAATGAATGGTTCACAGGAAAGCTCTCAAAAAGTTGGGGTTTCAAATCTAACCTTTTTTATACTACACTAATATTACAGAGATGTCTACCTAAAATTTTAAGGAGAAAAAAAATCATGTACACAATACCCAGAACTTCAACTACTGATATGGAAGTTACTAGCATCCGTTTGGAAAGGGAGTTAAAGGATAGGTTGAAAAGACTAGCTAATAATAAGGGCTATCAAGCTTTGATTCGAGATATCCTCTGGAACTATGTCCAGCAAAAGTCTGGAGATTATCGGCCACAGTTTTCCCATTCAGATATTCGAGCTAGTCTACCTGCAACGGCCCAACAGGAGGAACGATGTGTGCTTACTGGCAAAGTGATACGAGCAAATGAATCGATGTTATTAGGACTTACGAATAATGGTGATATGGTGCCCCTCAGTATAGATAGTATGGAAGAGTGACATCCTCCCGACGCTGACCCTACGGGTACAGCGCGGGCTTCCCAATCTCGCAATTGGGTATTCCTGCCCCACGCCACTTATCTAGGTCATAGACCCCCGACAGACCGACTTGACAGGCTGTTTCCGTTCCCCAGAGTCCCTGGGCTACTACGTTTTCTAGTCCACGATGCAAAACCATCTCTGCTGCGGCATGGTCACGATGCGTTCGATACCCACATTCAGGACAATCATGCGCTCTGACTTCCAACCCTTTGCTGACCGCCGCAAAGCAGTTAGGGCAGGTTTGGCTGGTGCCGTTGGGGTTGACCTTAGCGAAGTAGACACCTCGTTTCCAACACACCCATTCCGTCAGAGACAAGAATTGCCCAAAGGCAGCATCCACACAATCTTTTCGCAGCATCCCTCGCGTCAACCCTTTGGTATTGAGGTCTTCTGCAAAGATAGTTTGTCCTTGGTCACAAAGTTTGTGAGCCGTCTTCAGATGAAAGTCTTTACGACGGTTTGCAATCCGATGGTGCATTCTGGCAACTTCGATTTGCGCCTTCTCCCAGTTTTGAGACCCCTTTTGTTTTCGCGCCGCTCTGCGTTAGCGGGTAAGGTTCAGAAGTCGCCTCCTTCCCCTCCCCTCAGAACCGTGCGTGACAGTCTCCCGTCACACGGCTCAAGCCTTACTTCCAGCCCTTGACTTGGATTTACTGTGTATCTGCTT
>NZ_JAAHHG010000678.1 GCF_010692555.1 Okeania sp. SIO3B5
GAGGGGAGCAAGAGGGGTGGGTGCAGCAGCCAATGTTAGCGACAGCTATGCGAAGCAAAACGTCAACCCACCGAGGAGCTTAGGCTCGGTAGGAATCCCCGTGCCTTCAGGCCGGGGAGGATGTCAAATCGGTGACAATTGTGGCGAAGTCAAATAAAAAATCCTGGGAGTCTTTGCAAAAAAAGCTTCCCAGGTTATCAGTTTAGTTACAACAAAATTTGTTTTATTCAACTGTATGGCCAGCAGCAACGATCGCTTGCTTAATGGACTCCTCAGATGCTTTGGTTTCCACAGTCACAATTTTTTGCTCCACATCCACTTGGACATCAGCTTCCGATTCCTGAGTTTTGATTGCTTTCGTAATAGTATCTGCACATCCACCACAAGCAATAGATGGAACTTTTAGTTGCATTGTCATATTAAAAATTAGTTAGGTTGTTACAAATTTTTAATTAGTATAGCGCGGAGCGCTAGGAATAGGGAACAGGGAATAGGGAATAGCTAGTGTCGCTACGCGGAAGTCAAAAGTCAAAAGTCAAAAGTCAAAAGTCAAAAGTTCAGTACAAATAGAGTTTACAAATTTCATATGAGATAACTGGTCGAACTATATTTTTATCAACTAAATTTTCATCTATATCCCCTGCAAAAAATTCTGCTATTAACTATAAAGACTAGCAACATATTCTCCATAACCGTTATAGGGTAAAGTAGGAATTTTTTCCCAAGACCAACTAGCACCTTCGCCTAATACTCTCTCAGTTGCTTGTGACCATCGAGGGTGAGGCACATTAGGATTAACATTTGCTTCAAAAGCATATTCATTTGGTACTAAAGTATTCCAAAATGTTGCTGGTCTTGACTCTAGAAATTCAATTTTTACAATTGATTTTGCCCCTTTAAAACCATACTTCCAAGGAATAACTTCTCTCAATGGCGCTCCATTCTGTTTAGGTAATGATTTACCGTACATTCCTACTGCAAAAAAAGCTAATTCGTTAGCCATTTCATCTATTGTTAAACCTTCTGTATAAGGCCAGGGATAACTATTAGCCCAAAAACCAGGACCTTTAGTAATTTCTGCATCGTAAAAAGAGGTAAAACGAACATATTTAGCTTTTGATGTTGGTTCTACATCTGCCATTAATAATTTCATGGGAAAACCCAACCAAGGTATTACCATTGCCCATGCTTCAACACACCGAAACCGATATATTCTTTCTTCTAGAGGAAACTTTTTTTGTAGTTCATCTATGTCATAAATACGAGGATTTTTGACTAAGCCTTTAACTTCAACTTTCCAATTTTCAGTGGGTAAAGCTTGAGCAGCTTGCCAAATAGATTTATTACCACCAAATTCATAGAAATTATTATATTTTGTAGCAAGAGCTTCGTCTGTTATAGGTCGGTCAACTTGAGAAAAGTTAGGATTAATTGTGAATTTACCAGTCATTGGTAATGTTACTGCTTCTGAAGTTAAAGATGTTTTGGAGTTCCGTCCACAACTGGTAAGAGTAGATAATGCAGTAGCACTTAAACCAGCACCGATTAAATTTTTCATAAACCGACGACGGTTTAAATAAGTGGTTTCTGGGGTTATTTTTGTTTCAGGAATTTCCCAAGATTTTTTGATCCGGATTAGAGGCATGGTTAATTGTTAATTACTATGAGGTTTTAACTTGAATACTGAAGATTGATGATTTTTTCATCCCTAGTTCATAATATATAGCAGGTTTATTTAATTTGCAGACTTCGCCCTATGAAGTTTGACGAAAAATCTTTTGTTTTAGGAAGTAGGGAGTAGGTAGGGACATTGCATGCAACGTCCGTACAGAATAGAAAAGAAGAAAAAAAACTGTACCTCAGTAAATGCTATCTTTTTATACTTAAAAATCTGCGGAGGAACTACGTTAACAGTAATTAGTAATGTAAGCATTTCCTCCGGAATGCTGCGCAAACAGCAGTCAGCTATCAGCTATCAGCTTTATTTCCTTGAGTAGACAATTTAAGCTCATTTTTCTTGTGCTTCAATTATTTGTTTAAAATTGTAGTAGAAGTTAAGCAAGTACTTGGTTAATTCATTAAAAAACTGTTTGCGCACCATGACCTAGAAAGAGCTGACAGCTAATAGCTGTTTGCGCAGCATTCCGCAGGAAATGCTTACTTAGTAATGAATAATTAGGGCTTGCTGATTAAATCTCAAAGCATTGACTGATATTGCTTTTAGCCTTTTTAGGTATTGAAAAATTACCTGGTTTTCAGCTCCAATCACTCAAAAAGTGAGTATTTTTGGCAAGAAAGGGAAAGAACAATCTTGGGAAGATTCTTCTGACTACCTCTTCTACAATTCCAATTTCTCCTGAATTCTGGATTCTGGATTCTGGCTCCTACTCTTACCAAAAAACTTTATTCAGCAAACCCTAATTACTTCTAAAATTTAGTCCGAATACTTTGGCAATAACTTTTATTATTTCTCAATTTTAAAGGTTGCTTTTACCGAAAAATTCTGGTCTAAAGCCTCCCCTTTTAAGGGGATAAAAAAGATAATATTCCTAATGTCAAGCCTCCTTATTGTAGAGGTACTGATAACTGAAATGACCTTCCCAAAAATTAATAGCTGTTAACGCAGTTCCGACCTAGGAGGCTAGCTAATAACTGACGTCTGGATGCTTACAATTATACTGTAAAAATTATCAAAAAAATTTATATAATTGATTTTTTTTTAGAGACTAAATAGTATATGTTTATAACTCTATAATTACTTCAATCTCCCCTACTCCCCCACTCCCCCACTCCCCTACTCCCTATTCCCTACTCCCCTACTCTCTTCTGCCTTCTGCCTTATTCAAGTTTGTAGCTAAAATCTAAGAAATACTATCATAGAAAAAATATGCTAATTGATTGCTGATTATGAATCCTCGCATCAATTCTCACAGCCAAAATCCAGAAGACCCTGACAAGAAAATTGTCAGCCAAAATGAGACAACAGGGGGAATATCCAACTGCCCCCCTATACTCAAAGAACGCTACCAAGTCATCAAACCCTTGGGTGAAAGCGTCTGGAGCCATACATTTCTAGCCATTGACCAAGACAAACCTTCCAAACCACCGTGTATCATTAAGGAGTTTGTCAGTCTAGACGACAGAAAAGACCTAGTTTTTCAAGGTCAAGGAGTTATTCCTACCTTTAGTTGCAACCCAGTACAACTAGACAAAATCGGTAAACATCCCCAGATTCCAGAACTATTAGCCTCTGTAGAACACGATGGCCACCGTTATCTGGTACAAGAGTACATCGAAGGCCGTGATTTGGCCACAGAACTCATTGAAGATGGTGTCTTTAGTGAACATAAAATTTGGCAAATATTAAATCAATTGTTGCCAGTCTTAGAGTTTATCCACGACCATCACCTGATTCATGGAGATATTAAACCAGAAAATATTATTTGTCGGACAAAACCAGGGACAAATACTAAAGAATTTGTTTTAGTTGATTTTGGTGTGACAATTTCCGCTACTGGAGATTTATTATCAATAGGTAGTATTAATGGTTCTGCTGAATATGCTGCCCCAGAACAAACAAAAGGGAAAGTATACCCCAACAGTGACATTTATAGTTTAGGAATAACTTGTCTCCACCTATTAACTATGGTTTCACCCTTTGAACTATTTGATATAAAAGCAGATAAATGGGTGTGGCGAGACTATTTAAAACATCCTATTAGTAGGCATCTCGGTCGGATATTAGACAAAATGGTACAGCGAGACCATCGTCAACGGTATCAGTCTGTGGCAGAAGTTATTAAAGATATCAAATATGGGCCAACACCAGTAGATGTTATCCTACAGAAACCACGGTGGACTGTCACTGCTTGGGGAGCAGCAGCGATCGCTCTGTTATCTTTAGTTATTAGTTCTCGCTTACCATCTCCCCATACTCAGCCATTATCTTCATCCAATAATATTCCTAAGTTCGAACCAAGGCCACCTCGACTAAAAGTAGATGATTTTGACTCTAATATAGGTATCCTCCCTCCCATATCTCCATCTACGGGAATCATAGACCGACTTTCTCCACTGCAAACTTTAGCAACCACTTCTGGCCCAGTTTGGTCAATCGCAGCTAGTCCTAATGGTGGTATTATTGCCAGTGGTAGTACGGATGGAAATATTCAACTGTTACATCTGCGTAGCGGTAAGAATCTGGGTAAATTATCAGGACATGATGGACCTGTATGGTCTGTTGCTGTTAGTCCCGATGGTCGTACTCTAGTCAGCTCTAGTAGTGATAGTACGATTAAAATTTGGAATATCTACAGTGGTACTTTGAAGAATACATTGTATGGTCATCTGAAGGATGTTTTCTCTGTAGCTATTAGTCCAGATGGAAATACTATTGCCAGTGTGAGTAAAGATAAAACTATTAAATTGTGGGATTTGAATAGTGGTTTACTTTTATATACTCTTTATGGACATTTAGACGAGGTTCAGTCTGTTGATGCAATAATTGACCCTGATGGTTCCACAACTTTACTGTATTGTCACCACTAGCAGAAGCAATAGTCTCTCCATCAGGACA
>NZ_JAAHHG010000679.1 GCF_010692555.1 Okeania sp. SIO3B5
GTTAATTACTTACTTTTAAGTTTTGACTTTTGCCTTTTGCCTTTTGACTTGAATTGGCTTTTGACTTGAATTGACTTTTGAGTTAATTACTTACTTTTAAGTTTTGACTTTTGCCTTTTGCCTTTTGACTTGAATTGACTTTTGACTTGAATTGACTTTTGAGTTAATTACTTACTTTTGACTTTTGCCTTCTGACTTTTGACTTCAATTATGGTTCAAACTAATTTCAAAACTGCTAATCAATTATTTCGGAAAGGCAAGTTCAATGATGCTGTGGCTGCTTACCGTGAGGCGATCGCTCTTAATCCTGGTTTTTACCATGGCCATCATAATTTGGGGGAGGCTTTGGTTAAGGTGGGACGGATAGATGAGGCGATCGCTGCTTTTCGTCAGGCTGTGGCCATAAATCCTCTAGCTTCTTGGTCTCTCTACAAGTTGGGGGTTTTGTTACAGGGTGAAGGTCAATTTCAGGAGGCTGTGGGTTATTTTCGTCGGGCGGTGGAGCAGAAGACTGATGTGCCAGAGTTCAATCTTGTTTTGGGAGCAGTATTGGTAAAGTTGAGGCAATGGTCAGAGGCAGAGCAGTGTCTTGACAAAGTGGTAAATATGTTGTATGCAAATGTAGGTAAGTTATATGGAACGTCCCTACAGACAGAGGCTTATTATTATTTGGGGGCGGCTAAGTCTGGCCAGGAGCAATGGTTTGAGGCGGTGGGGTTTTATCGTCGGAGTTGGGAGATGAGTCCCGGTGGGGTAGATTGTTGTTTGGGTTTGGCTGAGGCTTTGGGTAAGTTGGGGCAATGGTTAGAGGCGGTTGAATTTTATCGTCAGGCGGTGGTTTTGTCTGGGGAGTCTGGTGAGGTTTTGTTTGGTTTGGGGCAAGCTTTGGGGCAGTTGGGTAGATGGGAGGAGGCTGTTGTTGAGTATGGGCGAGGGATTAGTTTGGGTTTTGATGGAGCCAAGGTAAGGCATCATTTAGGGTATGCTTTGGCGCAGTTGGGTAGATGGGAGAAGGCTGTTGTTGAGTATCGGTTGGTGTTGGAGGTTAATCCTAAGTCTGCTGTGGTGCGGCATCAGTTGGGGTATGGGTTGATGCAGTTGGGTAGGTGGCGGGAGGCGGAGATTGAGTTGAGGAAGGCGGTGGAGTTGCATCCGGGTTCTGCTGTGGTTTGGCAGCAGTTGGGGGATGTTTTGCGGGAGTTGGCGAATAGGGATGAGATATCTGGGTTAAAGACGGAGTTGCTTCAGGTAAAGAAAGATGTTGTTACTACCTATCAAATCGAAACTTCTTCTGCCGATTGTACAGCAAAGTTTATTCCTGAACAAAAAGTAAGTTTACTCAAAAGAGAAAATGAGCCATTAGTAGGAATAATTACAAGAACAAAAAATAGAAATATTTTGTTGAAAAGAGCAGCAGAAAGTATAGTTTCTCAGACTTTTGATGATTATGTTTGGGTTGTGGTTAATGATGGTGGAAATCCTGAGTTAGTAGAAAGCACAATTATTGAGTCTGGGTTCGATTTAAGTAAAGTAAAAATTATTCATAATCCAACTTCTCAGGGGATGGAAACAGCTTCTAATATAGGTATTAAAGCATCTCAATCTAAATATTTAGTAATTCACGATGATGATGATTCATGGTCGCCATTTTTTCTCCAAGAAACTATATCTTATTTGGAGGAAAGACAATCTGAAAAAATCAAAGGGGTGATTGTTCATACTAATAAAATAAATGAAGTTATCACTGATAATGAGAGTGTGAAAAATATTAGCAAAGAGCCTTATAAGGATTGGGTAAGAAGTGTATCACTTTGGGAAGTTTTGTCTGCTAATATGTTTCCTCCTATCTCCTTTGTTTATGAAAGAAAAGCTTTAGAAATGGTAGGTTTTTACGATGAATCGTTGCCTGTTTTAGGAGACTGGGATTTTAATATTAGGTTTTTGAAGCCCTTTAATATTGGAGTAATTCAGAAAAAACTAGCTAATTATCATCATAGACCTGGTAATTTTAATTCAGACTATGGAAATTCGCTTTACACTTCTATTGATAAGCACATATTCTTTGAGAATGTTATTAGAAACAAGTATTTAGGAATCCGTGAAAGTCCGACTAAAGTTAATGGTAAATTAACTACTTTAGCAAGAGATAAAGAGGAATATTTTAAACTGCCGAATGTAATAATTGGTATTTTAACTTGCCAGAAATACCAACATAAACAACAGGCAATTCGTGATACTTGGTTACATGAGGTTATTAAACATAATATTCCTTACTTTTTCATCATTGGTAAACCTTCATCACGAACCTATTTTGAAGGTGATATTCTTTATGTTGATGCACCTGACAGTTATGAGCATTTGCCGAGAAAGGTTTACAAGTTTTTTGAGTTTGTCTATAACCAGACTTCCTATTCTCATGCTTTTAAAATAGACGATGATTGTTATTTAAACGTACCTGCTTTTTTAAAGTGTGAGTTTGAAAATTTTGATTACATGGGAAAAATAGCTGGTAATAACGATAATTTAGATCGATGGTGGCATCTAGGTAAGTGTAACGATCTAGATATAGGAGAATATACTGGAAATTATTATGGAAACTGGGCTAACGGTGCTATGGGATATTTTTTAAGTAGAAATGCAATGAAAAGTTTAGTGGAGTATCCTAATGTCGAGCATATTGCTCTAGAGCTGTATGAAGATAAAATGATAGGAGATATTCTCAGGAAATCAAACATCACAGTTTCAACTTCTGGAGGTTATGTTGTTGGAGGGGAACGCCAAGATAAATTTACAAACCATAAATTAGCTTTTTATCCTTGGGATGAAGCACCTTATCCTCATCAAAATAATAATGTAGTCATTTTTCATTCAGATGCTGCACCAGAAATTTTATACAAAATACACAGTAATTATTACAATAAAAACTATACAAATCGTCAATTTTTAAGACATTCAAATTGGGAGCGGGGATCGTCTTACAATAAAATTTGTTTAGAAAGAATGGATATTAAAGAAATTAGCACCAGCGCTACAGATATTCTCTGTTTTATTGTAGTGAGAAATGAGTATTTGCGATTGGCTTATTTGTTAAGTTACTACAGAGAGAAAGGGATATCTAAGTTTTTTGTGGTGGATAATCATTCGACAGATGGAACTTTAGAGTATCTTTTAGAGGAACCTGACGTATATGTATGGCACACCACTCGATCTTATGGAAAGGCAAAATGGGGTGTTGATTGGGTTGAGTTATTATTAAAAAATTACGGTATTGATCGTTGGTGTTTGTTGGTAGATGCTGACGAAGTTTTGTATTATCCTGGTTGCGAATTTAAGAGCATTCCTCAGTTGTGTCAAGAGTTAGAAAGGAAAAATAAACAGGCGTTTACTACCATTTTGTTAGATATGTATTCTGACAAATCTATTAAGGATACAATCTATCACAGAGGACAAAACTTTTTAGAGGTTTCTTCTTACTTTGACAAAGAGTTTCATCACCGTTATGACGAAAAAGCAGGATTTCAGAAAAACCAAAAGGGATATTGGGGAGGTTTAAGGCAAAGGATATTTGGAAATATGAATGCTACGAATGGTGCACAACAATATTGTCTGAATAAAGTGCCTTTGATTAAGTACAATCAGAATGTGAAATTACACGAAGGTTTTCACTGGATATATGGTGTGGAACTTGCTGAGGAAACAGGATGTTTGCTGCATTTTAAGTATTTCTCGACTTTCCATGATTATGTCAAGCGGGAAATTGAGAGGAAAGAACATTGGAATGGTGCTAGTGAATATGCGATATATGCTCAAAAGTTGGATAAAAATCAGGAGTTGAGTTTTTACGATCCAAATGTTTCTGTGAGGTTGGAAGGTAGTCAGCAGTTGGTTGATTTGGGAATTATGACTGCTGTTGGGATACATGATAATATAGCGCTGTGCGCAGGCAACAGGCAACAGGCAACAGCTCATCTGGGGGAATAAATTGCCAATAATATAAGACTTTTAGCTATTTAGCCCCTCCTGCAATTTGTAAATATACCAGCGCTCATTGCTTTATTTTTGATTTTTGGAGATGTCTAATATCAAATCCGGTAGCATCGGTGTAATTAGATAGTTAATCTAGGAGTCAGGAGTCAGGAGTCAGGAGTCAGGAGGGAAGAGAATTTAGAAACATTTGCTCTTGGATGAAGATGAAAATTTTTTTTATACCGAATTAAGCGGATTTGATATAATAGACTGGAGAGTACAAAGTTATTCCAAAAAACTATTTGCTTTAAAGGCTGAAAGTATTACTGGAAAAAGCTTACAGTACTTACAGCTTTGAATAAAGAGTTTTTAACCCTTAGATAGCTGATATCAAATCCGTTTAATTCGGTATAGAACCCAAATGGGTTCTATTTAAAAATAGAGGAGGAGATGGGGAGATGGGGAGATGGGGAGATGAGGAGATGGGGGGATGGGGGGATGGATGGGAGCATCAGCTTTGTCGTCTACCTTTGTGAAACCCCCTATAGAACCCATTTGAGATCTATATAATTGTGGTAGTTAAGTCTTTTCGCGCATCAATGAGT